>CAKSQP010000006.1 GCA_934486965.1 uncultured Eubacteriales bacterium | reverse complement strand
GAGTTCATTGCCGTTATTGTCTGTAATTATCGCGGAAAGGTCAAGTGTTACGGGGTTTTCAAACGTAAATTTGGTATCCTGTTCGAACCATATTCTCGTTTTAAGACCGACGTAAACGGTTATTTCTTTCTTGAAGTTGTCGGCAAGTTCATAATACTTTCCGTCGAGGATAAGGTAATCGAACTTATATACGCCCGAAGTATTGAAAGTGACTGTGCCTGTCCACAGCATGGAGGTCGAATCGTATTTGAGGGTCGCAGCAGACGAAACGTTATCGTCTGTCATAAAGATCGCCTGAACGGTCTGCGGTATCTTTGTCGGGTCGTCAGAAACGAAACGCAGGTTGATATCGGCAGATGCCGACGACTCGGCGGTAAGCAAAGTAGCCTTTCCGTTTTCGTCGCATATAGGAACTGCGAGACTTCGGAGAGCAAAGCCCTTGACAGTTACGGTCACGGGATTTTCAAGGTCGTAATCGACGCCGTCGAGGCGGACCGTACGCAAAACGTAAGTTCCGGGGTATGCAAATTTCTGGACTGCTACCCAGTTGTCTCCCGACCTTGTAAAGGTTATTTCTTCTTCGCGGGAACCCTGAGTCGAGTTGACTGCGCGCAGGAACGTTGCGGTAACCTTATTCGGCTGGTCGCCCGTTACGGTCACTGTTACGTTTGTCTGCATATTGCTGTCGGTATCATAGTTGAATTCGGTCCTGTCGACGGTCGCGGTAACGCTTCTTTCGGCAAGTTCGAGTTTTTCGTTTCTTATCGCGTTGAGGTCGGCAGTCGAACCGAACTGAAGATTGAGTTGGCCCTGAATATCCGCGGCGGAAAGGACCTTATCGTTTGTAAGGACCGTACCGTCAAGATAAACGACTGCGGTGATCTTAATAGGAACGTTTCTTTCAAGCGCGGTTATCGCGTTTATCTGTTCGCCCTCGGCGTTTGTAACCGTAATGCTCGAAGAATCGACGATAATGGGGACGGTCACGCGTCCGTTTATCGCATAGTAATGTTCGGTATCCATTACGGCTTCGGTAAGGATATTTCCGTCTTCGGAAATGAGCGCTATTTTCATCGCCTTAAGGAGTTCAAGGCTCTGCGCCATATCGGACGGGGTCTCGGCATAGAAAGTATAGCAACTGCCCATACCCTGAGAAGTGCTGTTTTTGGTTATGTTGGGGTCGTCCTGCCAGATACGGTTTTCACCCTCGTATCCGAGAACTATTTCTTCGGTATTGAATTTTTCCTTGGGAGTGCCTTCTATATATCCGTCGGGGATTTTGTATCCGGGATCTCCGTAATAACTGGTAGGATAGTAGTAATCGTTGTCTTTCTTATAAACTTCAACATCTTTTACGGAAATTTCTTCACCGCTGTCGGGATCTGTATATTTACCGTTTACCGTATATAATTCTACGGTAACTCTGTTTCCGTTAGCGTCCTCCATATCTTTGGTTGCTCTTGTTGTTATTGTCTGAATAACGGGTTTTCCTTCAAGAGTAAGATACGAATGGGACGCATTTGTCCTTAGCCAGAAATCAACGGCAAGGCCGTAGGTGTCTTCGGCTGTCGGAGTACCGCCTTTGAAAGCGTCGGGTTTTGAATTCTTGGTCGTTTCAAGGTCTGTCGGAAGTCCGAAAGGAGCCGCAGCGTTCGTTTTTATTTTTGCGTAAACGGTAACGGTTCCTGCATAAGGAACATCTTTTGCTGTTGCCTTAAGAGGTTTGTTTGAGATGATAGCCGAACCGAGACGTTGGTCCATATTTTTGAGAATACCTTTTGTTGCTATCGCGGTATGAGGGTTCGACTCACTGCTTCCCGTAAGAGATGTAGCGTTACCCAAACCTATATTGGAACATTGAATCGTCTGTCCTTTATTTGTGACTATCAATGCGGAATTTATATCGACGACGGAATTGACTATTCCTGAAATTTCGCTCCAGGTAACCATCGTTTTGGTGCCTGCGGCGACCTGATCGTTTAAGGTCTTGAGTTTTGCGATCTGATTTTTGAGGTTCGTTCTGTCGGATTTATACTGAGCAAAAGAAGCTATCGAAACGCCGTTTTTGGAAAGATTTGCGGCTGAAGCCGAGCAGAGCGTGTCAAGAGTATAGTCGGGGTTATCGGCGGTCGCCGTACCGTTCTTTATCATTTTCTGCATATTTGCAAGGCTGACATAAGCGTTACCCGCAGAAACCATGACTTTTTCGTCGAACTCTATCATCATTGTATAGAGAGGTTCGACATAGTCAACACAGTTTGCAGTGGAGTTACCCGTGCGCACCGCGGCATAAACACCGATAAGGCCTCCGACGGACTTATTGAAACTGTCGTTATTGATAAGGGCGGTGAGATTCGATTTTGCGGTGTCTATATCGGTCTGGACCTGAGCCGCCATTTCCAAAAACTTCGCGTCGCCCTCGACGTCGGTATATGTAACCGAAGAGATCGCGCGAACGCCGGGTTTCGGGTTAGACGCGTCAAAATAACCGGGGTTGCCGCCTGTGGGATTTACCCAGTTCGAATATGCGAAATCCGCATTGAGTCGCTGAATTCTGCCGTCGCCGCCGTATGTCGCGCCGCTCAGAGGATTTGAGAGCAGACTGCTGCGGTTGAGCATTGCAGGACGCAAAGTCATATTTTCAAGGCCGTAACTGTCGTCGGCAAGATTTACTATATTTCCCCAGGTAACGTTCTTTTCCACGACGGGGAGCGTGCTGTCTCCGACCTGAGAAGCACCCGGAACATTGCCGTCTTCGGGGCAGAGGGCTATCTCAAGGTTTCCGTTCGCGGTTATCGTGGTATCGACTCCCGTAACTTCGGGAGACCACGCAAGAGTAAGCCACGCAAATGTAGCCGAAGTCATCGTTATAAGGGAAATCACGGCGATCATCAGCGTCGCGAAGACCTTTTCCTTTGCCTTCGGCAGGATACTCCTGTATTTTTTTATGTTTATTTCTGTTTCTCTCATTTCAAGAAACTCCTCCTGTGAGATGAAATATAGTAAATTACTTATTTGTAATAAAGAAAGGCATATATAATTCGGAAAGAGTTATATTTCCGAGTTTCTGCGTTACATAAAGTCGGTAAGTTCCGAGGGAAGCGTTCTTTTTCGCCTCGGCGCTTATCTTACCCTCGGTCGGGCTGTCGCCGAAAGTATTCGGAGACGAATAAAGGTCAAAGTCGGTGCTTTTTGTCCAGACCGAATTTTCAAGTTTCTGAATTTCATAGGATATATCAACGCCGTCCGACGTTTTTTCCCAGTCGCCGTCATGTATGTTCTCTTTATCGGAAAGCATGAAATCGACTTTGCTTCCCGACGGAATGACGATGACCGCGTTCGGATCGGAAAACGCAAGAGACGGGCTGTCGTTCGCGTAATCAAAAGCGACCGTTTGTCTGAGAGTTACGGTGTCCGAACCGAAATCGGCGATCACTTTTTCGGGAAGTGCTGACGGAGACGTTATGAAAACATACTGACCGCCGTCGGCTTCTATATAGCCGTCGTAAAAGAGGGTGTGTTTCTTTCCGTCGCCCGTCGTGTAAGCCGTTCCTTTCGGGAATTTACCGAAATTCTCAGCCGCCAGAACTGTTTTGCCGTTTGCCTCATTAAGAAAAAGCAGCGCGCTGTTTTTCGTTATAAGAACGGTCTTCTCCGTGTTTACAAGAGAGGTTGCGGCGGTTGCCGACGTCGGGAAAGTATAATTTCCGACAGCCGCGTTTTCGGGATAGAGATCAAGTGAAAAAGTTGCCGAAAGCGACGTTTTTCCGTAAGAAAATGTCACTGTAAACCCGACGTTTTCGGGTCCGTTTTCGGGAAGTTTTTCAATAAGGACAGATATCGGAATCTCGGCTGTTCCTCCGGGGGAGATATTCAAAGAAGAAACTTCCGCGACGGGAGTTATAAAGTCGCTCCCCGTCGAAACCGAGATATTTCCCGCAACGACACCGCCCGTCGACGAAATCGGTATCCTGAGGGTCACATCGTCTTTGCTGTTCAGGTCTCCGAGAAGGACTTCGCCGCCTTTTTCCGAAAGATAAAGGCTTTGAGCCTTCGACGGATACTCATAAACTATATCAAGCGTTTTTACGGAATTGTCTCTCGCAAAAACGGAGGTCGGGATCATCAGAAGAGAGAAGAGAAGTATTAAGAAAGACAGGGCATATTGCTTTTTCACGTTTTACTCCTCTCTGAAAATCATTTTACGGTGGGGATCGCCGAAAGTCGGAAAAGCGACGTATCTGCGTTTCCGTTTACCGAAAGAACAAAGTTTTTCGCCGACAGTCTGCCGCCCTTAAGGTCGAACGTTTTTTCGTTGCCCGTTTCATCGTAAAACCGACATACATACACAGGTCCCTGTTCGGTATACGCGGCGCTCCCCTGTTCGGTCTTTGTGATTTTGCCGATGTACGGAACGGAATTTTCGGTCACGGTTCCGTCGTCGGTGAGATACAGGGTAATATTTCCGTCGCCGTCAAAACCGTCGGTCACCGTAAGATAAACGGAAAACTCAAGGTCGTTTGCGCAGATATCCGTCGCGGTTTTTGCGTTTACGACGGAAAACGCAAGTCGGGAATCGCCCTCTTCGGTAAAGACAAACGCCGTCGGCGCCGAGGGCAGGGGTTCGTTTTCGGAAGTTACCGTTCCGCAGATATTCAGATATTCCGAATCAAAGACCGAAAAAGGGATATTTCCCTTTACGGAAGCGGAATACCGTGCAAAAACAACGCCCGTCGCCAACACTGTCGCCGCAAGCAAAACAAGCAAAGCAACGAGATATTTATATTTTTTTCTCATCGCAGAGCCGTCCTTTCGTCAATTTGCGGTAACCGTGAAGACCGAACCGTTTTGAGTCGTTTTGTGGGTCGAGGGAACAAACGCGGAAACGTCGCTTGAGAATTTTCCGCCCGTTATCGAAACACTGCAGGAGGTCGCTTTTTCGTCGTGAACTCTCACCGCATAGCCCGAAAAGCCCGATATTCCGGTCTTATCGCCCGTTATTGAAATGTCGATCGAATAATTATAGTTTGTTTCGGCATAAACGCCGTCGCCCGTATCGGTAAAGCCCGAATTCGAAAATGCGGGAGCGGACGGTTTCACTTTTCCGCCCGACGTATCCGTACCCGAGACCTTACTGTCGGTAATTTTAACGCTTCCGCCCTTTACGGCAATACCGGTAAATCCTGATATCTCGCTGTTTTCAACGGTAAGCGAAGAATTTTGCTGAGGCTGGAAGATACCCGCCCAGAGCCCTGAAATTTTACTGTCTTTGATGCGTATATCCGTACCCGAATACTGCGCAAGGCCGTTGCCCGCGATCGCTATATAATCGGTACTTGTAAGTTCGGAAGAATCGACGGTCAGAACGGTTTTCCCCGAAGACTCGTCGCCGTTTCCGAAGACAAGGACGGGAGCCGTGCCTGCCGTTATCGAACTGTTTGAAATATGGACGGAGGAATCTTTTCCGTTGCCGTTATCCCTTATGTTTATGCCGCCGTAAATCCCCGTTACCGTAACATTGTCGACGGTAACGTCGCTTCCGGTGACATTGCAGACGAAGTTGCTTGAAGAAACGCCGCCCTCAACGGTTCCGTTCATAAGATAAAGGGACGAATTTTCCGCTCTGAACATATCGCCCGCGGTATCGACGGTCAGTTTATGTCCGCCGAGGTCTATTATTTTTTCGGTGCCTGTCGGGACCGTCACGGTCGAAGAGACTGAAACATCGGACGAAAGAGCAACCATCTCGACTTCGGGGTCGGAAAGAGACGAAACAAGTTCCGAAACGTTCGATACGGTCACGGTATCGAATTTCCGCTGTTGACCGACGACATTGAGCGCTGCGGAAAATTCGGAGTTTTCCGAAGAGCCGAGTTCGGTATCTTTGGCGTTTGCCGCCTCTATCTCACCGTAGGAGCAGAGATACAGCCATACGCCCTTGCCGTTTTCGTCGACAGAAACGGGGTAACACCCGTTGACGGCGCTGTTTTCGCTTACAGTGCCCTCGTATCCGTCTGTCGAAGAAATGTTATAAAGGAAATCCGAAAGCGGAGTATCGGAGTCGACCGAAACAAGATTTCCGCTGTCGTCGAACGTTGCTTTATCATAATCGTAAATCACGGGAGAGAGATATTCCGAAACTGTCTTTTCGGCGTCGGTCACCGTTCCGTTGAAATAGTAACCGAGGACGTCGTAGACCCACTCCCATTTTATCTCGGTATTGTTGCTTAACCCCTCCGACAAAGACAGGGTCTGTCCGGGAAGCAGAGTGTAGGAATAGGACGAAAAGCCGTTTATATATACTCTGCCGACCGTTTCTCCGTTAATTATTGCCGACGTATCGGCATAGAAATACATTCGCTGTCTGAAGTCCTCCGACATCGGAGTTTTTGAGATGTCGACGGTCACGGAGATTATCTGTCCGGTCGTGTTTTCGACCGAAAGAGGGATAAGCCCGCTGCTTCCGGGGTACGCCTTGATAACGCTTTCGTCGATTAAGACGTTTCCCTCAAATCCCCACTCGGAGGCTTTGAAATTGAGGCCCGAGGCGCGCAGAACGTTGTTATACCATGCGGCGGTCGCGGCAAAAATCAGAATGACTGCCAGAACTACCGCGACGGAACTCAGAAATATCTGTCTGTAAAGCCTGTTCTTAAAGAACGTCGCCGTCTTTGTCTTTATCGTATTCAGTTGTGCAATCAGGTTCGGTTTCTTCTGCACTTTGAGTCATTTCCTCCATAAGTTCGGCCCGTATCTGTTCTTTCATCTTCTCTATTTCATCATCGGTAAGAGGTTTTTCTTCGGAATTTTGCTGTTCGGCCTCCTCTTTAACCTTAGAGACTTCTTTTTTGATCTTCTTTATGTTTTCGTTTATGATAAGCGTCACGATCAGGATAACGGGTATCATAATAATAGTGAAAAAGCCGACCTTATCCGTAAGGACTGATAGTAAAACTGCCATAAAATTCCCCTCCGATGAATACCATACGGTTTTCCCGATGTAATTTTCTTTATCGACAAGTTGAGTATCGGCTGTGATATTTGCGTCACCCTGTGTTCTCAGCATAACGCCCGAAGTGCCGTATCCGACGGCGACTACGCGGTGGGTGATGATGTTTCCGAAAAGGGCGGGGTCTTTTGAACGGAAGCAGACGATATCGCCCTCTTTTATTTCGGTTATATCCTCGCTCTTCGAAATTATAAGGGAACCCGTGCTTATCGTCGGTTCCATACTCCCCGTAACTACGCGGAAAAGGCTGAAACCGCCGACCGAAACATAGCCTTTGACGGAGACCTGAACGAGAACGTAAAAGCAAAACAGTATCGCCGCCGTAAGAACTGCCGACGAAATGATGTTCCCGACCTTTTTGCGCCGTGATTTATCCGAAGTCTGAGTTTCTGTTTTATCCATTATTTAACCATTGCTCCCGGCAAGTTCAAGATTGATCGCTATATTTTTACCTGCGACGGAATTTACACAGTCGCTGTCCTGTCCCTCAAGCCATACATACATTCTGACTCTCTGCGGAACGTTTTTTTCAAGAGTTACGATAACGGCGTTATCCGCAGCGCCCGCAGTCGAAACTTTCCCGACGTTTTCGGAAGAAACCGTTCCGTTCGCCGCTGCGGAATAGAGATCCGACGCGTTCTTTATGAATTTCCCGCTCGAAACGTAAGGGGACAGTTGATATTGGAGATAATTTCCGTAGAAATCGTTAAAAAGTTCGTCCTCGGTAAGGTTTTTATCCTTTACGCCGAGACTGTAAGCGCCGAATATCTGTTTTATAAGGATATCCGAGCCGTCGGAGGACTGATTGAAAGTCGACGGCAACTGAACGGTAAGCCTGTCGGAGATATCGGCAAGGTAAACTTTCGCACCGTCAAGCGCGATAGGCTGAGTCACCGAATATTCGCCGTTCTTTGCCGAACTTTTTTCAGCGCCCTTTTCGGTCACGACATTCGCCTGTTTTTCGGTATGGAAAGTGGCGTTGGGTTCATAGATCGTAAAAACCGAATTTCTGAAATAACTTTCGCCCTTTTACTGATATATACCGTAAAGTTTATGATAAACGGAATTGTAAGCCTGAGATCTCACATAATCTTCAAGCGAACCGTTATCTTCTTTTTCATTATTGACGAGAAATCCTATTCTGGCGGTCGCCGAAATAATATTTTCGGGCGTTGCAAGAGAATATTTGTCTCCCGATTTTTCGACCTGCGGAAGGTCGGAAACAAAACTTCCGCCCGAGGCGTCCCCTGCGGAGACTCTGACCTCGCAGTTATCTGTCGGGGAAACAAGCCAGAAATCAAGATATACATAACAGCCCGAAACACTGCCGTCGGACGGAAGAGCGTCGGCATTTGCAAATTTAAGGGCTGAATCGCGGACAAACATTTCGGGAGAAAGAAGACTTCCCGAAGTTCCGTTTTTGCCGTCGGAATATGCGGCGGAAAACCAGTTTATTCCGTCGGCGGTGGAATACGGGGACAAGCCCACGGTATTTTTAAGATAGGAATAATTTTCAAGGTCGGCAAAGTTTATTTTGTCGACGAAGTACGACGGATAATGCAGGATATTGCCGTCCTTTTCATAAGAGACGTCGGCGGCTATTTTGATGGTGTTCGAACCGCCTATGTTTACCGCGATACCCGCAATTTCGGGAGTGCCGGAGATAGTGAGCCATGCGTAAGTCGCCATGACGAGCATCAGGACGGAGATCAGAAATATGACGAGAGCCGAAACAAGTTTCATTCTCTTCATACTCTTTACCGCCTTTCGTTATTTTCTTGCCGCTTCTATCATTTTCCGCTCTCTGCGGAGTCTGCGTTCTTCCGCAAGACGTTCTTCTTCGAGCCGTCTTTCGTTTTCAAGGGTCTTTCTTTCGTCAAGCCGTCTTGATATATCGACGGCAAAAGCCGCGAGTTCGTCGGAAAAGACGGAAAGCGCTTTTTCGGCTTCTTCCCTTTCGCGTTTTTCTTCGGCGGCACGTTTTTCAGCCTCCGCGCGAAGTTTTTCAAGCCGCTTTTCTTCTTCTATGCGGCGTTTTTCGCGTTTTGCCGCTTCTTCGGCGGCACGCTTTTCGAAAAGCAGTTTTTCCTTTTCTTCCTGCTTTTTATTTTCAAGGCGGAGTTTTTCTTCTTTCCGTCTTTCTTCGGCTTCGGCAAGCAGTCTTGCCGCCTCTTCTTCTTTTCTGCGTTTTTCTTCAAGGGCAAGTTTTCGCCTTTCGGCGGCTTCCCTTTCTTCAAGGCGTTTTTCGAAATTATCGTTAAACAGTTGAAGTTCTTTTTTGAATATCGACGAGCGGCGTCTGTCTTCCGCCTCTCTTTCGATTCTTTCTTTTTTGAGTCTTTCCGCCTCGGCTTCTTTTTCCTGTCTGATTCTTTCTTTTTCAGCCTCTTTTTCGCGGCGGAGCCTTTCTTTTTCGGCTTCTTTTTCGAGACGAAGTTTTTCCGCTTCCGCCTTTTTGCGCTGAGCCTGTTCCTCGACGAGACGGCGGCGTTCCTCCGCCTCTTCTTTCATGAGTTGCTCTTTGGTGAGTTCTTCTATGAGAACTTTTCTTATCTCAACGTCCGGAAGGTCGTAATCTTCGGTGAGTTCTTCTACGATCTCGCGGATAAACTTCGGTTTTATCGTCTTTTTCTTTTCGCGCATCGGCGCCGGAAGTTTTCTGTCTTCGGCGTCTTCGAGATACCCTTTCAGAATGATGTAATTATACATGATTCCGTGGTAGATATCCCGCTGGAACGTTTCGGAAATGACGGGGTTCTGCTCGACCACGCTTATCGCATAGCCGATATCGTCGTATTTGCGCAGGAAGTCGTAAAGAACGACCGCGACCTTATAATCGGGGTTTTTCTTCAGGACGTTTGTCTTTACGACATTTCCCTTTACTCTCGGGACTTTTGAAAGTTCCTTTGCGAAAGGAGTGTTCATAAACATTGCAAGGACGCGGTAAATTCTCGAAATTCTCGAAAAGACGTTTCCGTTCTTTTCATCGGTCTCAAGAATCCCCTCTTTTTCCTTGATATGCAGGTTCATATCCATGTGGACGGTCTCGGAGGCGGACTCCATATCCGACTGCATTTTGAGGTTTGCGCCGAATTCGTCGCCCATGACTTCGAAAATCGCGTCGTGGCGTATCTTTACAAAGTGGTAGGCGTTTTCAAGAGTCGTGAAAACAAGACGGTTTTCGTAAATATCCGAAGAATCGTCACGGAGTTTCTGCATGACTTTTGACGGTCTTACGTCCCCCGTTTTATAGTCGAAATCCTCAATAAGAGAGCCGTGCTGGGAAAGGTGGCGGACAACGTCACTGTTCGTTTTTTTCGCGTTCGCGATGTTGACGATTATTTCTTCTTCCCTGATTATATTTCGAGGGCTTTCGATTATATGTTGGAGAGCTTTAAGTGCCGATTCAACCGCGTCGACCCACACGACATCGACCGACTTTACGACTTTACGGTTGGAAAACTGAAAGCTGTTTTCCGCATGAGAGATCATGTCCATAAAGAATTCGTAGAACTCGGTTGAAGCAAGAGAACGGATTATGCTCTTCGTATATTTTTTATAAATCGGGTCGATAGAAGATATCTTTCCGTTTTTGACGGTTTTTTCTTCGCTTTTCGAGGGCATTTAAGGCTCCTTTGATCAGTTGGTTTTCTTTAAGTAATCGACGTATTCCTTGCATATCTTCATGGTGTTTTTGCCGAAGGTCTTATCAAGGAAGTTGTTGAATTTGGTGAGTTCGTCTTTCATAAATCCGAGAGACAGAGACTCAAACTTACGCAGAACTTTCTTTGCGACGATAAAGTCGACCGCGTCGATCTCGGTTCCGCCGCAGGCGATAAAGCAGGGAACGTAATCGCGGAGTTGTTTCATGACACGGTTACCGAACGCAAGACGGAAATTCTTGATAAGGTAAGAGTTCATCGTCTCAAGTTTCTTTAAGATATCCGCGGAAACGGGATATTTTTCTTTCGCCTCGTCAAACAGCGCGTTCAGGTGGTCGGTCGAAATATGCGTCGACGGAGTATGAGGCGCGTCAAACGCCTCCGCCCTGCTGTCAAGGTCGATAGGAATTGCACGGTCGTAAACTTTGTCGGCGACGGCGAAGGTCGAGTCGTCGTTGTTTATCGTTCCGACAAACCAGTTGTTGTTCGGTATCTGAATTTTACCGTTGTTTATAAGGCAGGGGTCGTTATCCCACATTGCGGCGACGACGTCGATTTTCCATTCGCTCTGCAACGGCATTTCGAGTATCGACAGCATTTCCGCAAAGTAATATTCAACTCTCGCGATGTTCATTTCGTCGAGGATTATTACGTTCGGGTCCCTGAAGAAGTTCGATTCATATACCGAACGCAAAAAGTCGGTCTCGGTATATTTTTTGGTAAATTCGTTGAAGTATCCGTAAAGTTCGGTACGTTCTCTCCATGCCGGCTGAACGGAAACGACGGTAGCGTCTCTGTTCACGAACTTTCCGAAAGCATACGGAAGAGAGGTTTTACCTGTACCGGAAATACCCTGCAAGATGACGATACGGGTCGCTCCGAAAGCGGAGATAAAATACCGTATCATATTGATATCGTAGAAAAGTCCGAGTTCCGCCGCCGCGAAATTTCTGAAAGTTTCGCAGAAGTCGGAAAGGCTTATTTCATTGTTGTATTCCGGCTTTACATACTGGGTCTTATAGAAATTATCAACCTCGGTAAGCCTGAAAAATCTGCTGTCGGCAGGATTTATGCAAGGAGAAGACATCGTATTCCTGTTCGGATTTTCAAGCTGCGAAAGTTCGGGGTCGATGGCGTTTCCGTTTTCGTCGTAAAGCGATTTGAAAAGTTCTTCGGACGCCTGTTCCGGAGAAATTCCGAGATCCGCGACTTTGAGCGCAAGCAGTTTATCCTTTTCGTAATTTGCGCGGATAAGGTCTCTTTGCAGATTTTTGACCTGTTTTGCCATTTCGTCATACTGTTTTACGGGTATTCTGAAACGGAGAGCCTTCCGCAGAAGTTTGACAAGCAGAATAACGAGCGTTACGATAAGCGCAAGAAGCAATATCTCGACGATTATGACGAATATCCAGTCGACGGTCGAAAATTCGGAAGAAAACTTCTTTATGTTGTCTATTCTCGCGCCGAAATTGAAGAGGTTGATGACGAAATTAAAGAACGATACGAATATCGAACAAAAATTGTCCCAAAGCCCTCCGATATCGGCGGCGAAATATTTGAGAAAATTATCAAAATTGAGCATTTGTACTCCTAAAAATCATCAGTCGTTTTTCGCTTCCTCTGCGGGAGTTTCTGCAGGCGTTTCTGCGGGTGCTTCTGCCTTTTCTTCGGCTTTTTCAGCCTTTTCTTTATTCATATCGGCAAGAAGCTCTGCTTTGAGTTTTTCGCGGAGTTCAGCCTCTATTTCGGCTCTGGTCTTTTCTTTTTCGTCTTCCGCCTTTTCAAGGACTTCTTCGGCTTTGCCTCTCTCCTGCTCATACTTTATGCGGTTCTTGATGTTCTGATATTCAAAGAGAACGCGGAAGAACTGAATAAGATGATATATAAAGAAAATGAATACGGGAAGAACTATAACAAGCCCGAAACCTGTCGGCTGCTGCAAGAAGTCGATAAAGTTTCCGACGCCCTTCCAATGGAAGAGGTATTTACCGACGACTTCGTCCTGATGAACGGTGAGCTGGTCGACTTCTGCCTGGGGGTTATCACCTTTTGTCTCGAAAATGAGGAATCCGCCGCCGTCGTAAATATTTACGACTCTATGGGTGTTGAGGCGTCTTTCGCCGTTGATGACCGTCCAATAGGTGATGATATCGCCCTGTTTTATGGTCGTGGGGTCTTTGACCGCCTTATCGATTACAAGGTCGCCCTGATAAAGAGTCGGCTCCATGGAGTTTGTCTGTACGGAAAGAGGAATTATTCCGAAAATAGAGGGAGCGCTGCTCTTCTGGTTGTTTACAAAGGATATGTAGGTGCAGAACGCCGCAAGGACTATCGCGACGACAAGGATAATGTTAATAATAACGCTTATTACCTTGTTGCCCTTTTTCTTTGCCGGCGCCTGAACTTCGGTACCCTCCGCCGTTACGGGACTTGTTTTCTTCTGTTTCATAAAATTCTCCTTTTTATTCTTAAAATCTATGTTAATTTAAGAAAGTTCACTCAATCGGAACGAGACCCGAATGGTCTTCCGCTTTCGCCGCGAACTGAATATTCGCGAATATCGACGCGCCGTCGCCTATCTTGTTTGTGCAGTCTTCATCCTGTCCCTCAAACCAGATAAACATATCGATCTGGATAAGCTCGTCCGGGGTAAGGGAAAAAAGTTTTGTACCGTCGATAAAATCGCCGAGTTCGTAAAGCACGGTCGAGCGAAGCACGGGGTCTGTTTCGGACCACGAAGAGGCGGTCTGTCTTATGATGTTCTGTTCGGGGACGAGAGTTTCTGCCCCGGTAATGCTCGGTGTTTTTATATAATCAACGCTTCCGTCGACATGACGGTTGCAGTTAGGTTCATAGATAATGAATGCCGACGGCTCGGATAAAGGATTTCCGTCTTTATCGAGCTTTGTGAGCTTAAAGCCCACCCTAACGGCGTCTTCGGCACCGTTGCCGCCGTTGTTATGGATTATTTGTTCGGAATTCCACAAAGGCGTTCCGATAAGATATGTTCCCGCGCCCTCGGTGTTTTCAAGGTCGCTTAATCTGTAAGAAATGCCGCTTATTCTTCCGTCGGTTCCGAAAGAAGCCGCATAAAATCTGTCTTCGGCTGAATTGTAGGTCGACGGGCGGAGGACCGTTCCGTCGGGGTTTTTGTCGTTAAAATTAAGGTGTTGTCCCCAACTCCCGTCGGACATATCCCACGAAAGCTCAAAGCCTGTATTGCTGTTTATGTAAAGAGCCATGTCGCTTACGCGCGGGGTCTTCGAAAGAGAAAACCAGGTGTAGGTGGCGACTGCGAAAAGAGGGATAAGGGCGAGCAGGATATAGAGAAGAAAAAGAAGCGTTCTTTTTTGTTTTTTTGTTTCTGCCGTATGCTGCATCGCTTAGATCCTTTCGAATATTCGTGTTATCAAAGAGAACTCCGACTCCGAACAAAGTTCTCTCTGACAACGCGTCCGTGCCGCGTGGGGAAAAATTCCCCACACAGCACATTAAAAAGTTACCCTTTAAGAATTACTCACCGTCATAAAGCGGAGTGTTCCTCATCGGAGTGAGAGTTGCCGAGCTTGCGAACTGGAGGTTCATCGAGCCGGTCATGGAGTTGGTTGCATTTGCAACATCTCCGTTATCGACTTCATCGCCGTCAAGGAATACATAAACGGAGATAGCGGTCGGGGTGTTTTTAGCAAGCGAAGTGATCTTCTGAGTATCAAGTTTCGCATCGCCGGTGAAAGTAATCTTTCCGTCTTCGGCAACATCTGCAGACCAGAGTTCGATAGGTGCTTTTACCTTGGAACCGGTTACAGCGGCAGTACCGAGTTTTGCGTAAGCAAGAACAGCATTGTCTTTGTTTGTGAATACTATTCTGATCGCCTTCATAAGGTTTTCAACATTTTCGGCAGTGAAGTTTGCGTTGGTGGATTCGAATTCCATGTAACTTCCGCCGCCCATTGTTGCGGTGTTTTCGGAATCTTCATAAACTCTCTGCTGTCCGGCTTCCTGAAGAAGGAGATCGGAACCGGAAGCATTGGTTCTGAACCAGAAGTCAAGAGCATAACCGTAACTGTCGGTGATCGCGGTGCCTGCGCCGGTAGCGCCTGCGGGAGCGGCAGCGTATTCGATATTTGCGGCATAATTCTTGTCGCAAACAGTGGTCATGGTAGCGTTTACATCTGTAAGTTTAACAGAACCGTAACTGAGTTCTGAAATAACGATAGAAGAAGAATAGTTTCCTCCGACATCAGCAAAATTGGAGTAAACGCCCGAGCCCGAAGGCATCTGAACCTGAAGTCCTGCGCCCATAACAGCCTGAGCAAGATCGTTGATCTTATCTTTGACCTGATCTGCGGCTATACCGTTAACGGTAACTTTGGTAGTATCTACCAGCGGGTCAAGGATCGCTTTGGTCTGATCCCATGTAGCCGCGGTCTTTGTTACGCCGTCAGCGTTAAGAGCAGTAGTTGCAGTTGTGATAGCCGTCGCATTTGCGGTATAGATACCTGCAATAGCCTTCATATTAGCAGCTGAATCGGGAATAGTTACGCCGTTTACGCCGGTAGTAATAAGGTCGTTTATATCAGCAGCGTTGATAGCATTAACCGCAGCAGTGTATTCGGTAGAATCGGAAACAGCAGACGCTGCAGCAGCGATAAAGTACTGTCTGATAACGGTCTCATACTGTTTGTTGGCGTTGTTAAGCTGAGTCAACATAGCCTCGATGAATGTAACATCGTAGGTATTTGTATCGGGGCTTGTAACAGCATGCTGAACGATGATATCGGCAAGTTTGGAACCGTTATCGTTAAGGGAAGCCGCCGCTGTTGCATTAGCGGAAGAAACCGCAGAAGAAATGGTGGCTTTAGCATTTCTGTAAGCAGTCTGCTGGGGAGTCAGTCCGGAAGCAGTACCGATAACTCTTACGCCGTTACCGCCGTCTTTGAAAGCAGTATCCGCAAATACGCCGGAACAGGTATTTGCCATAAGAGCCGCTACACGTCCGTCGTTGCCGTAAGAAGCGGTTTTCAACGGAGAAGCAGCGTTGATTATGCCGCCTGTGATATTAAGACGGGCAGGATTAAGAGTGATGTCGGCGAGGTGGTAATCAGCCGCAGAAAGGTCTACGATATTACCCCAGGTGACGTTTGAGTCTACAACGTTCTTCACAGCACTGCTGTCGCCGACAGCGGAAGTGATAAGGTTGGGATCGGCCCAGTTTTCCGTACTGCCGAGTGCGATTTCGAGGTTACCGTTCGCACCGACGGTCGTCGTGATTCCGGTAACTTCAGGACTCGTTGACAGAGTGAACCATGCATAGGTTGCAGTTACGACCATGAGAGCGGCTATAAGCAGCATAGCGATTGCGGCTGTAAGCTTTTTTCTCGTGGAAGAATAACTTTTTTCCATGATTTTTGTCTCCTTTGTTTATTTTTTCCGCTTTCGCGGATTTTTTTATGTAAAATTGCTTTCTTATCGGAGTATAAAAGCAATAATCACATTCATCTGTAAGATTTTGTAAGTCTGAAATTCATTTCAATTCCGAGATGTCCGCCGATAAGGTCGTCAGTGCAGTCGGGGTCGTCCCCCTCAAGCCACAGAACGACGGTATATTTATGGATATCGCCGGGGCAGACATATTCCTGCGTTCCCGATGCGATAACGGCATCGGAAACGAACGGGATAGGAATAAGGCGGTAAAAGGCTTTGTCGCCGATCGACTTTATTACCTCAAACTGTTCGTCGGGATATTTCGCGACCGACAGAAACGGGGCTTTGTTATAGGCAAAGGAGGTGTTTCCCTTTTCGGGGATTGCCTCGGGTTCGCCGTCGGCACCGCGTTTTGCGTAGAAGGTCATTTCGCCGTCTTCAAAAAGCATTACCCAGGAGGCGACGGAAAGGTTCAGTCCTTCGGAATTGATATCTATTTCATATTCGTAATCGGCGGGGATATCGCCCTCGTTACGGATATAAATGGTATAGGCAAAATATTCTTTTCCGTTGTGAGAACCCTCGATTTGGTCGATATTATCGGGAATTTCGACGACCGAAATACAGGGAGCGTCTTCAACGGGGTCGGAATAAAGGTTCGACGATTTGTTCTCGAAACCTATCGTTTCGGAGAGGGTAAAGCCCTCTTTAAGAAGATCGTCGGTCATATTTATGGTGAAATGTCCGCGAAGTTCGGCGACTTTTGAAATCGCGAGAAACAAAAGCAAAGCGCCCAGCGTTGCGGCGAGCAGAGCGAGAAGACCTTTGCCCGAAAAGAGCCACCACAGAAACGGGAAAAATCGGCGTTTATCAAAGTAAAGCCCCAAGCCCGAAGCGGTAAGTTCGAATTCGCGCTTGCTTTTTATTCCGCGGGCTTTCATTTCGCGGCGGAGTTTTTTTCTGCCTGCTTTTATTTCTTTTACTTCGTCTTCGGAAAGGACCACGCCGCCGCGGCGGTATTTGAAAAGTCTTTTCTGACTTTTTTCCGCGCCGGTTATTTTGTCAGCCTTTTTCTTTTCTTCTTTTTTCGGAGAAGCGTCGGCCTGCGCCTGTTTTTTCAGTTCTTCGGGGATATGGTCGTAAGGCGTAGGCATTTGTTTTTCTCCTTTTTAAGTCAGGCGTTTTCGCGGTCTTTTACGAGAAGTTCGCGGATTATATCGTCCTCGGTCATTTCGTGTCCGCAGATAGGGCCTGCGATATGAGAGACCTTGCAGGCGGCAAGCCAGCGGAACGCGTCGGAAGTTTCGGCTCCCGCGGCGTAGACCGTTATCCCGAGATCGGGAAGCGAGGAAAGCACTCCTGCGAAATCGGCGGAAAGGTAAAGCGACGGGTCGGGTCTTACGGCTTTTATGCCGAGTTCCTTAACTTTATCGACGGGAAAACTGCGGTAATCCCAGCCGTCAAGCAAAAGGTTTATTCCGTTCTTTATGTATCTCGAAATAACATCGAGAGTCGCTTTGTTTGCCGAAAGGACGGTGGACTGAGGAAGAGTCAGGATAAGTTTTTCTTTGTTTATCGGCTGATCTTCGAAAAGTTTTGTAAAGCGTTGGAGATAACTTTGCGGAGAGTAGAACCCCGGCAGCATATTCAAGAGAACGCCGTCGTTTTCGAGTTTGCAGTTCTGTTCGCGGAGCAGAAGGTCGGTCGCTTCATATAAGAAGTAGAACGACATATCCGCGACAAGGGCGGTTCTTTTGAGCAGAGGTTCTATATCGGCGGAGATCTCCCTGTCGCCCTCTCTGCCTGCGATTCCGCCGAACCAACTTTCCGCCTCAAACGCGACGGGGACATTTTCCGCCGAAACTATCGGGCGGTAAGAAAGACCCATCGGGCGTTTTTTATGCTTATCGACCAAAGGAACGGTCTTCGGCAAAGTCATTGTGTAGTGAATGAATTTTGTGTAGACGCCGCGGCATTTTGCCTTTGCCGTCTTGAAAATTTCGATAAGTTCGGGAGAAAAAGCCTTGTTTTCTTCGGCACAGATTGCGTCGAACGCTTCGGCAAACGGGTTTTCCGACTTTGTTTCGGCGGAAAGCCTGTCGAGCATTTTGGCAAGTCCGACGATCTGAGCGATCGGGCTTATTTCCGAACCTTTAAGACCTGAGGGATAGCCTGTCCCGTCGAATTTTTCTTCGTGCTGTCCGCACGCTTCGCGAATCATAAGCCACGGAATGTTGGAAGTCGGTATCTCTTCGAAATTGCCTGTGCGTTTGCCTTTGGCGCGCTGCGTTTTTTCCTGAAGAGAGGCGGCAAGAACTCTTCCGTCGGAGGTATATTTGCGGTAGACCGCTTTTTCCTCATCGGTAAAGTCTTTCTGCCATATCTGATATTCTTCGGGAACAAGCGCCTTGCCTATCTGGTGATACATTCCGCATTTATAGGCAAGTTCCGAATATTTACCCTTAATTCTGTCGGGATATTCTTTATATTCGGGAGACTGTGCAAAACGCTTTTCGCACGCCTCGTTATAAAGGACCTGCGTATATGCGGCGACTCTTACCGACTGCTGTCTTACGGCAGGGCAAAGTCCCATAAACGCTTCTTCCCAAGTTTCGTATTCTTTTCGCTTCCAAGTATTATTTTCCACGGGTTCTTCCCCTTTTTAAGAGTATCGGTATGCCCGAACCGCCGCTCGGGCATACACATTTTTCTGAATTAGTCGTCGTCGCCTATTTTGTAGTCAACGAGAGGAGTTGTGTCTTTGGTGTTCTTTTTCTTCTTCATAAACCAGAGAACGGTAAGAACGACAAATACGATATTTACCGCAAGAGATACGAAGAAGAGGATTATGAGAACGAGGTGCCAGGTGATGTTGCAGTAGGGACCCGAGGGTTCTACTTCAACGGGAACTTCGACGGGAACTTCAACGGTTTTGGTCATATCGTTGAGTTTTGCTTTCATTGCGTCAAGGCAGGTGATAAGAGCCTCTGCAGCGGCGTCTATGTCAGCCTGATTTCCGCTCTTGAGCATCGAATTTCCGTTGTCAACGGCGCCCATAAGGGCAGCCCATGTGCTTGCAAAGTCGCTTCCGTCGATAAAGGACTGAACCTGATCGAGAGCTTCGCGAAGTTTGGAGTAGTCAACTTTTTCGAGGGCTGCTATCGCGTCGGCAAGGCGTTTAGCGCCTGCGTCGACTGCGGACTGGCTGTTGCTCGAAGTAAGTTTACGGGCAGCGGCGAGAGCGTCGGTCATGTTCTTCCAGCTTGCGTCGGTGTAACCTGTCTTTTCAAGAGAAGACGCTATTTTTATCTGACGGTTGAGTTCTGTATAGTCGATTTTGGAAGAGGGCTTGTTGTTATTTCCGCCGGAGTTTCCTCCCTGATTTCCGCCGCTCTGAGTTGCGGCAACGGTTATAACATCGGACTTCGGAGACGAAGCAACGTCGCCGTTATCGTTTACGGTGTATTCCGCGTCGGCGATGGAAATGGTACAACTGTCGCCTGCTTTTGCGGAAGAGTTTATCTTTGCGGTGACTGTTACGGTGACGGTCGTTTTCGATATGCCGAAAACGAGGAATGCGTCTTTCGTACAGGTTCCTGCAAGGTTACTCGAAACGGACACGTCGGAAAGGATTCCGGGATTTGAGTATGTAATATGTCCGTTTGCGCCGTAAGCATTGGGGAAACTGAAAGTTACCTTAACGGTCTGGCCCGCTTTGCCCGATACCGCCGCGGCGGTATTGAAAGCAAAGAGGCTTGCGAGAATTGAAATAATCAGCAGAAATGTCAGTATTTTTGCGGTTTTTTTCATGTTAATTCCTCCTATCGTTATCTGAGTGAAGATGCGTAAGATTTATCGTTCCAAGCATAAGCGTACTTGACGGATATCTTGACTGCGTCGCCCGACTCAACTCTGCCGTTGCGGTTTGTATCCGCGGCAAGAAGAGCGTCGCCGGTCATGGTTCTTACACCTGCATAGTGCAGCGAAATTCTCGTTGCGTCGCCCGATTCGATACGTCCGTTGCAGTTTGTATCGCCGAGGATTATTACGGTGTAAGTTACGGTTGCAGAAGCGCCGGAAGCGTTAGACGCCGTTACGGTCACCTTTGCGCCCGTCGGAACAAGGTCGCCCGTTCCGAGGGTCGAACCGTTATTCTTGATTTCGTAAGTTACGGTATCGGCGTTGGTCGTTGCGAATGTTACAAGCGACTTGAAGGTTGCCGCCGAAATACCGTTCGGGTTGGTATCAAGATAGATATATTTGTTTGCAGCTTCCACTCTTGCACCTCTGATATTGCCTGAGGGCTGAACGTTTACTGCAGGGACAGCGATAGTGGGAACAAGTGCTTCCGCCTTATATGTGTATTTGCCGTCGGAAACAGTTTCGGTTATCCTGTATCCTTTTTCTGCGACGATGTTAGCCATTATCGAAGAATCGGAAACAAGGGTCTTACCGGTTTTAAGGGTTATCTTATTGCCGTTGAAATCGATATTGGACGCGGAAACTATTTCAACGGAAGAAGTAAGAGTTACATTTTCGCCGAGGGTTGCCGGAATATTTACATAAACCGTAGAACCGTCGGTCGCCTCTTTGAGGGCTTTCGCAAGTTCCGAACCCACGTATTTGGTTTCGGTGCCGGAAGCGGAAATTACGACGATCGCCTTAAGAGTAAGAGTGTAAGTATATCTGCCGTTTTCTTCGGTTTCGACAACTTCGTAAAGGTCGAGACCCGATTTGACGGAAAGACGGCTGTCGGAAGTTACTTTTGCGTTTTCGTTTCCGAGAACGATGGAGTAATCGCCGAGGTCGATATTTGCCGCGTTCTTTATTTCAACATCAGCCGAAACGGTGATATCGGAAGAAGCGGTTACCGCTTTATTGATGTAAAGGACGTCTCCGTCGTTTCTGTCATTAAGCGCTTCGGAAAGGTCGTCTGTTTCGAGAAGGAAGTTTCCGTCGGCATCTTTAACGACGATCGCTTTATCTTCGTCAAAGAGTTTGAGCGTTCCTTTAAGATCAATATGTCTTACGCTTGTTTCGTATTCGTAGGTTCCGAAGTCTTCGGCAGTGAAAGCGGAAAGTTTGCTCGAAGAACCTGTGATATCGAGACGGTTGAGCGCCGCTGCGGCAACATTCAGAACTCTGTCGTAGATATTTTCGAGAGACGAAATACCTTCGGATTCAATTCCGAGAGACGAAAGCATTGTGTCAATTGTCGCGCGTCTTACCGATTTGACTGCGGACACGAACTGAGCGACGGTTACTTTTTCAAGAGCCGTTTTGAGGGCTGCGGTCGTTCCGTTGTCAAGGTAGGTATTTACTGCCGCGACAAGTTCGTCTTTAAGAGCGCCTGTCGTGTTGTAAGCAACCATTACGGCGATAAGAGCCGCATAGTCTTTATTTACGGAGAGGTCGACTTTTACGTCTGCTCTGCCGTCGTAGTTTACTGCAAGTTTCTTACCGTTAAGGGCGATATCGGCGATGTTGACACCGAGGTCGTTTATTGTAACGGTCTTGTCAAGTTCCTTGAAGATATCGGCGATCGCCTTTCTCTGTTCGGCGGTAGCGGTATCTGCAAGTTTAACGGAAACTTTGAAGTCTTTGCCGTTTTCGGAAGGTTTGACGTCGGCGGTAAGGTAATTATCGTCTGCCGAGCCTTCAACTCTTGCGGCAACGTCCCAGAATTTGGTGCTTATATTATAGGAAAGGATATCCTCACCGTTTTCAACGGCGGAGGCAACTTTTCCGAAGTCGGTCACATCGGCAAGAGCCTTGTTTATAAGCGAGGTAAGACCTGCTTCGTCGATACAAGCGACAAGATCGCTTGCAAGCGTCTTTGCGGATTCCTTATAGGGTCTCTGGACGTATCCTACAAGGTCGTTTATGTTTACGCTGTAAACCTTGTTTCCGTCAACGGAAATTTCGGCGCTGTTATAGAATTTCGCGAGAAGGTCTGCTCCGAGGTCGGCGGCGAATGCCTTGAGATCGGGGATCTTCGCGTCGTCGATAACGTCGCCCGAAACATTTACGGTGATGTTGCCGTAGATATCTTCGGTAAGGGTGTAAAGGCCGTTGGTTACATATCCGTTTTCGTCCTGAGTATAGCCTGTTTTGAGCATTTCGGAAACGTCGGAAGTGAATTTACCGCCGGTCACGGTGAATCTGCCGGAAAGGGTTCCGTCAAGAGTTCCGCAGCCGTAAGTATCAATTCTTGAGTCAAGAATCGAAACGCCGTAAGTGCCTGTGCAGTTCGAAACGAGATTTCCTTTGAGGGTGAAACCGTTAAGGTCGATAATTGCGGGGCTGTTAAATGTTGCGGTCTTGTCGAGCGTTACATCGGAAAGAAGAACGACGACGGCGTCTTTACCGAGATTCGGGAGAACGGTGTCGAGATCTTTTACGAATCTGTATTTGTTCTTTATTCCCTCTGCTCTTGCGTCAACGACTACCGCTTCATAAGTGGTGTTGACGTTTGTGAGGGTGAACTCGACGTTTGCTTTGACGCCTGCGGGGTCAGCACCCTCGGTTTCGGGATTTGCTTCTGCGATAAGTTTGAGGACAGTATCGGAAAGTCCGAGTTTGTCGGCAAGAAGTTGTCTTATATCGTAGGTTATCGTTCCGTTGTAAGTTCCGCCGGAGGAGAAACCGTCTTCGGAAACGTTATTCATAAGGTTCGAAAGACCTTTGCGCGCAAGGCTGAATATTCTCTTAAAGGAAGAAAGGTCAACCGATTTTTCCGCTTTGAGAAGGGTTCTTTCGATAGTGTCGACAGAAAGGTTACTGTCGGAAATTACGGGTCTTGCGAGGTTGTATCCGTATTTGAGGACATCTCTCATATCGATATTTCCGATATTTTCGATGTCGGCTTTACCTGTTACGAGAAGAGCCGCCATGAAGTAGGGGTAAACCGATTCGGGAGAAGTTACGGTGAGTTTGAGTTCACCGTCAACGCCCTCGATATTTACATATCTTCTTACATCGGTTACTGCTTTTCTTGCGGATTTAAGAGACGAAGCGCTCAAATCGAAATCTTCGATAGTGACGTAGAACGGAACGTTTATCGCGTCAGCGGCGGACGAACCGAACTGGAGAGAAGTCTCTGCAAGTTTTCCGCCGAGGATACCGACGTCGTTTATATATTTGCCTGCAATTTCAAGAGCGCCGTTGTTTACGTTGCCTATTGCGGTGAGATTTCCGAGCGACGGAATTTCGTCGGTTATCTCGTTGATATTGCCGTTTTCGTCGATAACGTCTGTTACGGTGTCAAGAGAAACGCCGCTGTTAAGCATTGCGTCGATTGCAGACTGGAGATGAACTTTCTTATCCCAGAAAACTTCGCCGTCAATTCCGATATAGTCGAAATAGGTGTCGATAAAGATGTTTGCGATATCGGAAGCAACTTCTTTATAGGAAACGCCCGAAACATTTCTCGGAGAAACTCTGAAAATTACGGTGATGTTTCCGTTCTCGTCTTCAAGAGGAATGAAGGAAGCCATAAGGCACTGTCTGCCGTCTTTGGTATAGGTAAGACCGCCGTCGGCGATAGCCTTATTGAGTTGATTTACGAAATCGATGATTCCGTCTCTGTTGAGGTCGATATCTTCACGGGTTATTGTGAGAGTGCCTCCGACTTCTCCGAAGAGAGCGTCAAGAGCGGCGATATCGGCGATAACATAAGAGGTCGAAGTTACACGTTCGCTTCCTATTATATATACATATTTGTGGTTGGGGGTCTGGCAGAGCGGAAGATTTATCTTCATCTGGCTTCCGTCGGGGTAGATATACTGGTCGGCTTCGCCGTCTATTTTAACGGTGTAGCGGACAGGAGCCCATGTATAAACGACCGACATATTTTCGGAAACTGCGTCGCCCGCTTCGGGAAGAGTTCCTTCAACGGTGAGAGCGTAATGAACTTCGTCAATAGCGTAGCCCGATTTAAGAGAAGCGATAAGCGCTTCGAGTTTTGCAACTCCGTCTTCTCCTATTGCTCCGTCGGAAGCAAAACTGCGGCTTCCTTTTGCGGTATAGACGTTATTGCCGTTTTTATCGACGACGTTCACCGTAACGGTTACGGAAGAAGTGTCGGGAGCCGCGGCGGTTACGGTCGCGAGGAGTTTAAGGTCGCCCGTGACTTCGTGAGCGGAGGTCTTTCCTGCCGCTGCGTCAATGGCAGCAACAAGGTTTGCAAGATAATCGGAAGAACCGTCGATATTCCCGTTTACGGGAACGAGAGCAACGTCCTGCAGATCGTCTTTTACGACTGCGAGTCTGTCTTTGTATTTGCTGATATCGGGATCTTCGAGGTCTTTCTGGAATGAGGGATCTTCCCAAAGGATATTAAGGCAATCTCTGAGGGTCTCTGTCTGGTATGCCATTTTTGCGGCATTGCCGTCGGCATAGTAGAAAGCAAGTCCCTGAGCCTGATAATTAAGGATATATTCGTAAAGATAAAGAGATCTGTTCGCCGAAGTTTCATCGACACATTCTTCAAGTATCTTTTCAACGGCTTCGCGCGCCTCGGGAGTATAATCTTTCGCAAGAGATTCTATCATGTCAAGGCGTTTGCCGTAAACTTCCGAAAGTCCCTTGACGAGGTCGTCGGACAGCATATCGTCAAGCGCCTTTCTCTGTGCCGCGGCTTCCGCGACGAGAGAATTCGGAAGATTTATGTATTTCGAAATATCGGAGGCTCCGATCTCGGGAACGGTGAGAGAATATTCGACTTTTACATGGTCGAAATCTCCGTCGTAATCAAACTGCGCGCTTCCGTTTGCGATGTCAAAGGAAGCAACGTCGTTTCCGTCGCCGTCAACAACATAGCCTTTTACTGCTTTCCAAGCGGAGCCGGAAAGAAGTCCGGAGAAGCAGTCGGCTGCGGTGACGTTATATTTATTTTCGCCAGCGGAAGAAACAACGACGAGGTTTGCGTTCTGGTCGGGCAGTCTGTACCAAACGGAAGAATCGACAAGACCTCTCGAGGTGATGACCGCTTTTTCTTCTGCGGTGAGAAGAGAACCGGGATAGTCGCTTCCTGCGATAACGGTCGTTACGTTATATTCGGAAACAGCCTTGCCCTCGTTTCTCGAAAGAACGGTGTCACCCGTTACCTTATAAACGGAACCTTCGCGGTAAAGGGCGCCGTTTACGGTGTAGTCGTAAGACTTCGCGCTGTCGGAATGTTTTGCAAGCGTTATGCGATATCCGTAAGGAACGGTATCGGTCGACTTTGTTTCGTAGTTATATGTAACATTGTAAGTTTTCGGGACGTAAGTAACAGTAACGGAAACATTTTCGGAAAGGGTCGACGGAACGCCGTCAACAACAACGTCGTAATTTGTTTCGTCTATACCGTATTCGCTGTCCCAGACGGCTTTCGCGGCGGCTTTGATACCGGAGTCTTCTATTGCTTCAAGTATCTCGGCTTCGGTCGCGCCCGTCGAAAGAACGAGGTCGACGGTCTTTATATCGGAAAGGGTCGTAAGGGTCTTGGAGTCTGCCGAATTATTATCGACGACTTCTGCCCTGACGGTCACTTCGACTCTGCTCTGGGCAACGCCTTTGGTGACGGTGTAATAACCCGCAAGAAGAGGATTTTTAACGGTCTCATCGCCGTGTTCGGAGACGAGAGAAGTGTATCTCTTCTGTATCGCGGAGGAAATTGCCGAGTTGAGAGCCGCGAATTCGTCGGAAGAAGCGGTCTTGTCAACAAGGTCTTCGACCGCCCAGTATTTGGCGTTGACGTTCGCAAGTTCGGTAACGACGTCGGCAAGATAATCAAGAGCCTCTGTCATTTTTTCCGCTTCGCCCGAAAAACCGAAAGTCGAGGCGTCGGACGCGAGTTTTCTGACTGACGAATCGGAAGAAGAGATAGCGTCGAATCTTTCGTAAAGGGATTCGAATTCCGCTTTGACTTCCGCCGCATTGTTCGCAAGCCAGAGGACTTTGTTTGCGGAGGAGTTGTAACTGAGGATCAGGTTGTAAAGTTTAAGTTTTCCGCCGTTTGCAACGGTCTCGTTTTTAAGAGAGATGATAGCGTCGCGCGCCGCACCTTCTTCAAGGTATACGGTAGCGGTCATTCCGCTCGGATAAACTTTTTTCAGTTCGCCGGTCGTAAGTTTGTAAAGCGAGTCGATATTGTCGCCTACGATATTGACAGAACCTCTCTGACCGTATATGTAGTTGAGGTTTATCGTTGCGCCGGCAAGATATGCGGGAGCGTCGAGAAGACGTTTCTGCAATGTTTCATCGGCGTTTATGTAGAGCCCGTATGTAACGTCGATATGATAACTGTCGGACGGGCAGGTAAAGGTCGCTTTGCCGTCTTCGAATTCGAACGTACCTGCGGACTTGTCGTTTCCGTCGGAGTCTTTATAGAAGACTTCGCACGAAACGGGGATCCAGCGGGATACGCCGTCGTTTGAGGAAGGTTCTGCGGCGGTTACCGTTTTGGTTTCGGAATCAACGGTAACAAGACTTTCGTTCACACCAATCTTTCCGGAATAGGAATCGCCGGAAAGGGCTTTCGAAGAAAGAATTGCTTTCTCGTACGCATTGAGAGAACCGTAGTTCTCTGCGACAAGAATTCCTGTTTTCGTTTCGTAGTCGCTTTCGCCGTTAAATGAGACAGCCGCAAGGGGAAGGTTCATGCAACTGAATATCATCGCGACGAGCAAAACGACTGAAACGATTCTTGTTGACACTTTGGTTTTCATCGTATTGCCTCCAATGAATAGAATAGACTGTTATATATAAATATAATAATAGCATTACTATTATAGTCAAATTATGTACCGTTGTCAAGACTTCGGAGCCAACTTTTTTCGATATTTTCAAACAAATTTCAGACAGCCGAAAAATGCCGCAACTATCGGATTATTCACAGGCGCAGAGTATCGAAACGGCGCGAAAAGACATAAGTCCGACAAATCGGAAATACGGGCATAAAAAAAGAACTTTCGACAAGCGAGAATTGTCGAAAGTTCGTAAAAAATTCAGAATTATTCTTCCTTAAAGATAACAAAACGCTGTACGAGCCAGTTTACGACAAAGAACGCGGTATCGACGGCGATCTTCGTAAAATAGCGGTTGAAATGACATTTTTCGACCAGAATACCGAGGATAAACGTTCCTCCGGCGAGGACTGCGGCGACAAGGGAAAAATACTCTATGAGTTTTGACATTCTTCCGCCGTCGTCTCCGAAAACGAATTTTCTGTTTACGGAGAAGTTCATAGCCGAGCCGATAGCCCTTGCACCGACGTTCGAAAGTTTGACATGGACCCTGCCGCCCCACAATACGGGCACGGTGACGAAAACACTGTAAAGAGCATATTCGACGGCGTAGCAAGTAAAGGACGACAGAGCGAACTTCAAGACCGTAGAATGTTTTTTAACAAACGCCGACAGATTTTTCGGCAAACGTTTTGTCATTTTTCATCTTCCTAATTTTTAAGACTTTGTATAGGCGCGGGGATTCTCCCTTTGCGGGAAATGAATTTTTCCGCGGAATATCCGCTCACAGGCATTATCGGAGCGGCGCCGAGAAGTCCGCCGAATTCTATACTGTCGCCGACTTTTTTGCCGTAAGCAGGTATCAGACGGACGGCGGTCGTTTTGCTGTTGACCATACCTATCGCCATTTCATCGGCGATTATTGCGGAAATCGTCGACGCGGAGGTGTCGCCCGGAACGGCTATCATATCGAGACCTACCGAGCAGACGGCGGTCATCGCTTCGAGTTTCGAGAGGGTCAAAGCACCGCACTCGGCGGCGGCAATCATTCCCGCGTCCTCGGAAACGGGGATAAACGCGCCCGAAAGACCTCCGACCTGACTTGAAGCCATAACTCCGCCCTTTTTGACGGCGTCGTTAAGCAGTGCGAGAGCCGCGGTAGTACCGTGAGTTCCGCATTTTTCAAGTCCCATTTCTTCGAGGATATACGCAACGGAATCTCCGACGGCAGGGGTCGGAGCAAGAGACAGGTCGACAATTCCGAAAGGCACGCCGAGACGGCGGGACGCCTCATTTGCGACGAGTTGTCCCGTTCTTGTTATCTTGAACGCAGTCTTCTTGACGGTTTCGGCAACTTCGGCAAGGTCTCCGTCGCATTTTTCAAGCGCGACCTTGACGACGCCGGGTCCCGAAACGCCGACGTTTATCGCGGCGTCGGCCTCCCCTGCCCCGTGGAAAGCGCCCGCCATAAACGGGTTATCTTCGGGGACATTGCAGAAGACGACGAGTTTTGCACAGCCTATCGAATTTTTGTCCTTTGTTTCAAACGCGAGGTCTTTTATCTTTCGCCCCATAAGTTCGACGGCGTCCATATTTATACCCGCTTTCGTCGAACCGACGTTTACCGAAGAACAGACGTTTTCGGTCACGGCAAGCGCCTCTGGCAGTGAATTTATAAGAGCGAGATCGCTGTCGGTAAAACCTTTCTGAACGAGAGCGGAAAAGCCTCCGATAAAGTTTACGCCGCAGGTATCGGCGGCTTTCTGCAAGGTGCGGGCAAAAGGCACGAGGTCGTTTGTCCTGCAGGGAGCGGCGACAAGAGAAATCGGGGTGACCGAAATTCTCTTATGTATGATGGGGATACCGAATTCCTTTTCGATGTCGTTGCCCGTTTCGACGAGTTTTTCGGCTTTTCTGCATATTTTATCGTAAATTCTGTCGCAGGCGCTTTTAACGTCGGACGACGCGCAGTCGAAAAGCGAAATTCCCATGGTTATCGTTCTGACGTCGAGGTGTTCCTGCGTTATCATTCTTATCGTTTCAAGGATATCGTTACTGTTTATCATACCGTCACCTATATAGTGTGCATTGCGTTGAAGATATCTTCGTGCATAACGTGTATTTCAAGCCCCGCGTTTTTCCCCGTCTTTACCATTTCATCGACAAAATCGGTGAACTTGACGTCAAGACCGTCGACCTCGGTTATCATTATCATAACGAAAAGGTCTTCAAGAACTTTCTGGGTTATATCGACGATATTTGCGCCGTGTTCCGCGCATACTGCCGAGACTTTCGCCGTAATTCCGACGGCGTCCTTACCGATAACGGTTACTACTGCTTTCATTTTTTCCTTCCTTTCAGTCTGCCGTAAGGCCGTTTATTACGTTTTCTATTTCTTCATAAGCCTGAGCCGTGCTTTTGCTCCCTCTGACAACGAGGGACCATGCTTCGTGCAGGGCGTCGGCAAAATCGGGTATGTCAAGAAGTCCGTCGTTTCCGGCGGTCTCAAGGTTTGTTATATATGTCGAGAAATCGCGTTTATCAAAGAAATATGTCGTTTCGACTTCTTTTTTCCAACTGTCCGTGTCGTCCCCCTCCATAAGAGAAAAAATACGGTCGAGAATTATCGCGCTGTCGGCTCTCGCCTTTTTCCCCTGCGTCGTTATCGCGTAAAAAGTATCGTTTTTGCCGAAAGACGCGCCCGAAGAATAACCCGGAAAAGAGGTCAGTCTCATATCTTTTCCGAGAGAGGTCTGCGGGAAATCGGAATTGAGAGAAAAGCCCGTCCTCGCGGTCGTAACGAGGAACGCGGTGTTCCCCTCCGCAAAGTTTAAGATATCCGCATTGTCGCCGGAAACGGAAAGAGATACTCTGTCGGAAGTCACCATTTTCTTTATCCAGTCGACAGTGTTTAAGGTCGGATATTTTTCGTAGCCGCATTTGCCGTTTTTAACCGCGGTCTGTCCCGACGAATAGAGCGCCGCGTCGATAAATTCGGGGAATTCGGTTGTCGGGGTGACAAAAGCGTAGGTCCTGTGCCCCGCGTCGTCCGTTGCCACCGCTTTTGCAATTTCGGAAAACTTTTCACGGGTCCACTGTCCGTTTTCATATAAAACGGCGATATCCTCGCCCGAATATTTTTTTACAAGGCTTTCGTTATAGTAAAGAGCATAACTGTATGTCGGTGCGGAAACACCGAGTAAAAGAGGGAAAAAGCCGTAGGTCTTCCCGTCTTTTTCAAAGAAAGCCTTCTGTGACGCAAGCCCGAACTTTTCGTCCGACGAATCAAGCCCCATATCCTCAAGAGACGTCAGATAGCCGCCCGAAAGAAGTCGGGAGACGGTCGAGGCGTCGGTCTCGATAAGGTCCGCGCGCCCGCTTTTCCCCGCCGACGTCCTGAAAACGTCGCTTTCTATCGTATCGGTCGTTATCTGCAGAGAAATCGTACAGCCGAGTTCCTTTTCGATAGTTTCATAATGTTTCCTCAGTTTATCCGATATCTCGCTGTCGGAGGAGATGTCGCAAAGAGACTTCATCGACCGCAGGTCGGAAAGCACGGTATAAGTATACCCCTCGGCGGAAGGCGTGTAGTCATCGGGCAGAACGTCGTCTTCCGTCGCGTTCGGATCGTACGAACAACCGACAAAAGACAGCATAAAAACCGCCGCCAAAGCAAGCAGAAAACCTTTTTTCATACCGCACCTCCCATCATATCGGTAGTATAGCACAACCGCCGAAATTTTACAAGGAAATTATTCAAACTTTTTCGCAAAACTTGACTTGCGGAGCATTTTATGATAAAATAATTTCGGTTTTTTCCTAAAAATAGCCGCATTTAATTGTTTTTCCTGACTTTTTTGCAGGCTATAATTTTATTAAAAACAGACAAAAGGTGTGAAACTATGAAAAAAATAATTGCAGGTTTTCTTGCCGCGGCAATGACTCTTACGATGCTCTGCGCGTGCGGTGAAAGCATTACGGAAACCAAGAAGACTCTCTCTTACGACGAGATGAAAGCCATGGATTGGTCCAAGTACGTCGAACTTGCGGACTATTCGAATATCGAACTCGATATGTACCCCGACGTTTCCGACACAGATGTCGAAAGTGAAGTAAGCAGTCTGCTCACGCAGTATGCCGAAGAGGTTGAAGTGACCGATCGCGCGGCTCAGAACGGCGACACCGTAAATATTGATTTTGTCGGAAAAATCGACGGAGTTGCCTTTGACAACGGATCCGCAACGGGTTACGATCTCGTTCTCGGAAGCAAGTCCTTTATCGACGGCTTTGAAGACGGAATTGTCGGCAAAAATGTCGGAGACAAGTTTGAACTGAACCTCACTTTCCCCGACCCGTACCCGAACAACCCCGACATGGCGGGCAAGGCAGTCGTTTTCGAAGTAACTCTCAACAAAATAACCGAGACGAAATATCCCGAACTCACCGACGATTTTATCGCGTCAAACACCGATTACGACACGATCGACGAATATAAAAAAGCAAAATTCTCGGAACTCGAAAAGTCGGCTCATGAAAGCATGGTCCTTTACAGAGCGTCTTATGCTACGATGAATCTGATAGAGAACTCAAAACTTTCCGATGAAAAACCCGAGGGACTTTACGACCTTTTCTATGATAACATCTACGAAACGTTCGAAAGTTATGCAAAGGATAACGATATGGAATTCTCGGCGTTGCTCAGCGCTTTCGGCATGACCGAAGACACCTTCAAGCAGTATGCCGAACAAAACGCGTCAAGTTACGAGGAAAGCGCCATTGTTCTTCTGAGAGTAGCACAACTTGAAGACCTTTTCGTAAAGACCGAAGACGAATACAAGACGGAAGCCGAGGCTTTGGCAAAAGAACAGAATACCACTGTCGAAGACCTTGAAAGCCAGATGTCGAAAGATCTGATCAAATTAAGTATCACGACGAGAAAAGCGACGAATTTCTTAAACGAACACGTCACCGAAGTCGGAACTTACAGCGACGGCTCGGTTGCAACCGACGACACCGCAACGGAATAAAAAATCAGGGGCAGTAAAACTCATTTTTTGCTGCCCCGTTTTTTTTTGCACAGACAAAACACGCCCGATGAAAAATCCCGTACAGCAGTCTGCCCCGTCAGATAAGATTACGGCAGATTGCCGCGGTTTTGCCTGTTTTATCCCGATACAGCAAAAGATTTATTCATTTTTTGAAAAATTTCACAAAAACCACTTGCAAAACTTCAAAAAGTATGTTATAATATCTCCGTTGCAGATAACAACCGAATATAGGGGTATAGCTCAGTTGGTAGAGCAGCGGTCTCCAAAACCGCGTGCCGAGGGTTCAAGTCCTTCTGCCCCT
>CAKSQP010000005.1 GCA_934486965.1 uncultured Eubacteriales bacterium | reverse complement strand
CGTTCGAGTCCATAACTCTGTCGTTTACGACCTGATTTTCTCTGAAAACGCCGCTCTGTTTGAGCATTTCGTCGACGAGCGTCGTCTTGCCGTGGTCAACGTGCGCGATTATCGCGACGTTCCTTAAATTTTTACAGATCAAGGTGATTTTCCTTCCCTTATACTAAGATTTATCCAACTTAATTATTTTATTACCGCAAAAAGCGGCTGTCAAGGCTTTTTTCAATAATTTCAAAGTTCCTTGACCAACTGTTCAAATTCCGCTTTTGTGACCGTCATATTGAGCGCTTCGACAAGTTTCGTGTTCGAAAGGCGCAGAGGAAGCGCAAGGCGGGAAAGCAACTCTCTTTTCTTTTCGACGCAGTTGTCGTTTCCGTAAATACCCGCCGCGTAAAGGTCCGTTTTTGTTATCTTTTCCCCAATGTCGTCTGAGGAAGTCGCCCCCGCCTTTTCGAGAGCCGCGCGAATCGCGTCTTTCGGAACGCCCTCAACGCCGAGAAGTCCTTCCGCCGACGGTTTTTCCTTGCGGCTTTCTTTTCCCTCAATTGTCGGGATATAGGCGTTCTTTATATATTTTTTGTCGACGAAACTTTCGATATACTGCCGTATCTTAAAGCCAGCGCCGTCGCTGTCGGTAAGGACGATTATCCCGCGCTTTTTTGCGATATCCCTTATCCAGTGCCGCAGTTCGGCGTCCTTAAAGATACGGAACCCACGCGTCGTAATGACGGTCGCGTCGCAGACCTGTTTTATTGCGGTCTCGTCGTATTTGCCCTCGGCGATTATGACTTCGTTTATTCTCATAGTTTCGAAACACATTCCGCGATCAGGCGGTAGACCGAATCCTCCGTTGAAACGGCGGTGCTTTTTGAGGAGATGTCGGCGGCGATACAACATTCAAGCAGCGCGTTTATCTGCCCGTCCGACAGTCGGCGCGCGATCTCGCAGTTTTTCTGCGTCGGGTATTCCTTTGTTCCCATTATTTTGCCTATTTCGCTCTGTGTTTTTCTCTCTTCGAGCAATATTTTCGTTTTCGCTACCGTCGCGACCGCATTTTCTATCGAATAAAGCAGGATAAGCGGATAGGTGTTCATCGCAAGCATTTTTTTGCAGATATCGTATGCGGCGTCGCAGTTTTTCGAGAATATCGCGTTCGTCATCTCATAACTTTTCGCGTCGTAACTTTTCGTCGAAAGCAGGTCGATATCCGCCTGAGAAACGGTCTTTTCATCTTCTTTGTAGAAAAGGAGTTTGTCCATTTCGTTTTTCAGAAGAAACATATCGGCGGGTACGTTTTTTACGAAATATTCGGCTGTCTGCCGCGAAACCGTAAACCCGTGTTTTGCGAAGTACCCCGATACCCAACGTATGAGTTCGCTTTCGGCGGGAATGTCGCAGACGACCGAAAGCCCGTTTGCCTTGACGAATTTTTCGAAAGCCTTATATTCCGCCGTGCGCTTGTCGTATTTTTCGACGTCGCAGTAGATAACAAGGCACATTTCGTCCGATAAAAGCCCCTCTTCTTTCGAAAGAAGAGAAACGACGGGCGACGAAATCGGCAGGTCGGTTATTATATAGAGTTTTTTTGCCGAAACGAGCGGCAGGGAACGGACGTTTTCGGTAAACTCTTCCGTTGAAAGGTTTTTCCCGTCCGCGGTTATCAGGTCGAAATCGTTCCCTTCGGGAAGCACCGCCTTTTTCAGAGATGAAAGCCAATGCTCTTTAAGATACGGTTCGTTTCCCGTTATCAGATATATTTTGCGGAAACTTTTTTCCGCAATGTCGTTTTTTAAGAATTCAAGACTCATTTTTATTTAAGCGTGACTATCGTTACGCCTGCTTCTCCTTCTCCGAATGTGCCGAGACGGTACTCTTCGACAAGCGGGTTTCTCTTTAACATCGAGTGAACCCCCTGCCGCAAAACTCCCGTGCCTTTTCCGTGAATAATGCTTACCGTTTTAAGCCCCGAAAGGTAGCAGTTGTGAATGAAATCTTCGACGATAGGCTCGGCGTCGAGCAGATTTTCGCCTCTGATGTCAAGTTCGCGTGAAACCTGTCTCGAACCTCTTTCGGTTTTTACCGAGGGCGTCGGAACGGGTTTGAAATCGGTCTTTACTTTCGGCTTTTCGCAAAGTTCAAGGTCGGAAAGTTTTACTTTCGTGCGGATTATTCCCGCTTGCAATTCGACATAACCCTTTTTATCGGCAGGGGAAAGGACGGTCGCTTCTTTTCCGAGAGAAACTATCTTTACCGTGTCGCCCTTTGCAAGAGGTCTGTCTATCGGTTTTTTCGCCTGCGGCCGCAGTTTTTCTTCTATTTTCGATTTTTCTTCGTAATCTTTTCTTGCTTTGTCGAGTTTTTCTTTGAAATTCTTTTTGTCTTTTTCCCGTCTTACTTCTTCGAGTTCGTCGAGGATAAATTCGCTTTCGGTCACGGTCTTTTCCCAAAGCGCCTGCGCTTTTTTCAGAGCGTTCTCCGCCTCTTTTTCGGCGTTTTTCTTCGCATTTTCGGCGTCAATACGCAGTTTTTCGCAATATTCTTCCGCTTCCTTTAACTTGTTTGCCGCCGTTTTTTCGTTTTCTTCGATTTCTCTGCGGCTTATCTCAAGGTCTGCAAGCACCGTTTCGACCCTTACCGTATCGGAGGATATCTGCTCTTTCGCGTCGGTAATTATGTTTTCGGGCATACCGAGCCTTGCGGCGATGGCAAAGGCGTTCGATTTTCCGGGGAGCCCCGTAACGAGTTTATAGGTCGGCTTTAATGTCGCAAGGTCGAATTCGCAGGAGGCGTTTTCGACGCCGTCGGTGTGAATGGCGAAAAGTTTGAGTTCGGGATAGTGCGTCGTCGCCGCTATTTTCGCACCTCTGTCCATCAGTGTTTTTATTATCGAAACGGCAAGCGCCGCGCCCTCCGCGGGGTCTGTTCCGCCGCCGAGTTCGTCGAGAAGAATAAGCGAATTGCCGTCCGCGCCGCCGATTATTTTTATGATGTTCGACATGTGCGAAGAAAAAGTCGAAAGGGACTGTTCTATCGACTGTTCGTCGCCGATATCCGCATAAATTTTATCGAAAAACGCAACGGTACTGCCCTCTTTTGCGGGAATGAAAAGTCCGCATTTCGCCATGAGGCAGAGAAGTCCCGCAGTTTTTAACGTTACGGTTTTGCCTCCCGTATTCGGTCCCGTTATCATCAGAACCGAATATTTTTCGCCGAGCGAAATATCGGTCGGGACAACGGTATTTTTGTCTATAAGCGGGTGTCTTGCCCTTGAAAGGCGGATTATTCCGTCTTCGTTTATTTCGGGAAGCACCGCCGACATCTTGTCCGCGAGTTTTGCTTTTGCAAAAAGCAGGTCGAAATAGACCGCAAGGAAATAACTCTGTCTTATTCTGTCGGTAAAGCCCGAAATTTCCTCCGAAAGGGAAGCCAGAATTGCTTCTATTTCGTGCTTTTCCTCCGACGCTAAAAGCGAGAGGTCGTTGTTTGCCGAAACGACGCTCATCGGCTCAATAAAGACTGTCGAGCCGCTTGCCGAGGTGTCGTGGACAAGCCCCGGAATTTCGTTTTTGTTTTCCGCCTTGACGGGGATAACGAATCGGTCGTTTCTTATCGTGACGATGTTATCCTGCAAATATTTCTGATAATTCGGCGATTTGATATAACTTTCGAGCGACGAACGTATTTTGTTCTTCGCCTGCGCCGTTTTTCTTCTTATCTCGTGAAGCCGCGACGACGCCCTGTCCGAAACTTCTTCTTCCGACGGAAAATCGGTGAAAATTTTGTCTTCAAGATATCTGTTCGACGAAAATTTCGGCAGATAGCCCTTTATGAGTCCGTCTTCCGCGTGGTTTTGAAGATATTCTTCGAGAAGCCTTGCGGTGCGGAGAAGTCTTGCGATTTTTAAGAATTCGCCTATCGACAAAACCGCGCCTCTTTCCGCTTTTTTAACGCTTTCCGAAACGTCGGTTATTCCCGAAAAAGAGGGAGCGGAGTATTTTTTATACAAAATGAAAGCCTCGTCGGTTTCGCGGAGCGCCTGTCTGCATTTTTCCGCCGAATCAAAGGGTTTTGTTTCCTCCGCCGCTTTTTTCGCGGAGGGAGATATGCAACAGTCGGAAAGTAACAGCAGTATTTTATCAAGTTCGAGAGTTTTTATTTCATTCATTATTTTTGTCGTTTCCTTTCGAGACGAGTGTCTCAATGTCCCTTATCTGCCTGAAACAGTCGAGGGACTGATAACTGCGTTCGGTTACGAACTCAAGGTATTTTTCGGTCAGACTGCCGACATAAGAGAGAATTTTTTCGTCGGCAAAAACGGCATAAGCGCCGAGATTGTCTGTCGAGAGAATGTGGGTGACTATCTTCCGTACCGTGTCGTTTATCTTATAGCCCGAACGGTCTTTTCCGCAGTCTTTACAGTATATCCCGCGGTCGAAGATCCAGATGTCGCCCTCGTCCTTGCCGCAGCCACAACATTCCGAAAAATCGGGCTCAAACCCCTGATATTTCGCGAATTTGAGTTCAAAGACCATTTTTACGGCGAGGGGGGAGATTTCCTTTTTTTTGCAAAGAACGTAAAGGGAATTGAGAAGCAGCCGAAGAAACATGAATTCGTCGCCCGAAAGCGATTCTTTCGGAAGATACATACAGACTTCCGCGAAATATTGGGCAAGCGAAAGCGCCGAAAGGTCTTCCCTGAGTTCGTAGAAGTTCTCTTTCGGTTCTGCCGTGTCTACGATATACAGCCCCTGTTTTCCGGAACGGTAAAGATCGAATTCCGAATAGGAAAACGGCTGTGTGAAAATCACCGAACGGCGGCTTTTTTTCACGCCCCTGACCAGCGCGTCGATTCTCCCCGAATTCGAAGAGAGCAGGGAGAGGATAAGGTCGTTTTCCTTGTACGGAGCGGATTTTAATACGATTGCGTCAATTTTACTGTTCATTTTCGGCGATGTATTTTTCGTCGTCCCTCCAGCCTTCTTTTACTTTGACAAAACATTCAAGATATACTTTTTTGCCGAGAAGTTTTTCCATGTCTTCTCTTGCGGCGGTCGCGGCCTTTTTTATGCCTTCGCCGTTTTTGCCTATGATTATGCCTTTGTGCGAACTTCTTTCGCAGACGACAGTCGCCATTATTTCGACGAGAGGCTTGTCCTCCCTTTCCTTAAAGGAGTCTATTTCGATATTTATTCCGTGCGGAACTTCGTCGTCGAGCCTGCGTATAAGTTTTTCCCTTAAAATTTCGGAAACAAGCTGTCTTTCGGTTCTGTCGGTCGAAATATCGTCGGGGTAGTAGGCGGTGTCGCCGTGCGCAAACTTTGTTATTTCGTCGATAAGCGGCGAGATGTTGTCCTTTTTCAAAGCGCTTAAAGGTACTACCGCCGCAAAGTCCGCAAGTTCGGAATATTCTATGATCGCTTTTGCAACATAGTCCTTTTTTACCGAATCGGTCTTGTTTATAACGAGAATAAGGGGAACTCCGTCGTTTTTGAAACGCGTTATAAGTTCCTTTTCCGTTTTGCCGGGACTTCTCGGTTCGACGACGAGGACCGCGCAGTCGACTCCGTCCACCGCTTCGTTTACGTCCCTTATCATCTTTTCTCCGAGTTTGTTTTTCGGCTTATGTACGCCGGGGGTGTCTATAAAAACAAGTTGTAAATTTTCGCGGTTGTAAATTCCCGTGATTTTGCCGCGCGTCGTTTGCGGTTTTGAGGAAACTATCGAAATTTTTTCGCCGATTATCGCGTTGAGAAGAGTGCTTTTGCCGACGTTCGGTCTGCCTATGATGGTTATAAATCCTGATTTCATCTATTTACTTCCTTTTCTTTTTTCGGGTAAAAATATAAAAATTATCGCGGCGGCAATGAATATTACCGTGATTATAAGTCCTGTCGGCGCCAGAATTGCCGAAAAAGCACGTCCGAGTTTTTCGGCGTCCGAAAAAATAAATACCGCCGAAAGCACGGCAAACAAAGCCTTTATAAGGACGGCTCCCGCCGCAAGGTCCTTTGCTTTTTTTATTCCCTCGCATTTTTCTTTTGTCACCGTGTCGCAAAGCCTTTCGAGCGAGGTGTTGAATATCTCGGCGGAAAGTACCGCGGCAAAAATAATGAACAAAACGACCCATTCGGTTTTCGAAACGCCGTAAAGACAGGCAAAAACCGAAACGGCGACCGCGGCGACAGTGTCAATTCTGAAATTCCGCTCGGCAAACGCCGAAAATATACCGCGGAAAGCGTATCCGAAACTTTTTATCAGCGCTTTCATCTTGTTATTCCCATATCGGAAAGTACTTTTTCCTGTTTTGCGAACATCTCTTTTTCTTCGTCGGGAACTATATGGTCGTAACCTAAAAGGTGAAGGACCGAATGTGCGGTCAGAAACGCGACTTCTCTTCTGAAAGAATGTCCGTATTCTTCGCTCTGTGTTTTCGCTCTTTCAAGGGAAAGAGCAATATCTCCGAGAAAACGCCCCTTGCCCCCGACAATGGGCTCGTCCGCAGGGAATGAAAGCACGTCGGTCGCTCTGTCTATATTCCTGAATTCGCGGTTGAGTTCTCTTATTCTTTCGTTATCGACAAACGTAACGCTCACCGACGCTCCGTCGTTTTCGTGTTCGCTTTCGAGAACCGCCGAAACGACTTCCCTTACGGTCTTTTTCGTCTCGTTTATAACACCCTTTATTTCGGTCTGTTCATTTATTATTTCTATAATATCTTTTCTTTTCATCGGCAAGTCTCGCTTCCTTTTTCGCCTCTGCTTTTTCGTAAGCCTGAATTATTTTCTGAACGAGTTGGTGTCTTACGACGTCCTTATGCGTGAGAGTGCATATATTTATATCGTCGATACCCTGTAAGACCGAAATTGCGTCCTTAAGCCCGCTTTTTTTGTCGGACGGCAGGTCTATCTGCGTGATGTCTCCCGTGACGACTATCTTCGAACGGAACCCCATTCGGGTAAGGAACATTTTCATCTGCTCGACGGTGGTGTTCTGCGCCTCGTCAAGGATTATAAAGGAATCGTCGAGCGTCCGCCCTCTCATATACGCAAGGGGAGCGACCTCGATAACGTTCTTTTCGACGTATCTCTGATATGTTTCAACTCCGAGCATATCGAAAAGCGCGTCGTGCAGAGGACGGAGATACGGGTCGACTTTGTTTTGCAGATCTCCCGGAAGAAACCCGAGTTTTTCGCCCGCTTCGACTGCGGGACGCGTTATGACAATTCGGCTTACCTGCTTGTTTCTCAATGCCGTGACAGCCATCGCGACCGCAAGATATGTTTTCCCCGTTCCCGCAGGCCCTACGCCTACCGTCACCGAGTTTTCGCGGATACTCTTTATATATTCCTTCTGCCCCAGAGTTTTCGGCTTTATCGGCTTTCCCTTTGCCGTAATGCAGATACAGTCCCCGCCTATTTCGTCGATAGGCGTTTCGTTTCCCTCTTTGACAAGGGAAATCGCGTAAGAAACGTTCTGCGTGTTTATTGCGTCGCCTTTTTTTGCAAGCCTGAAAAGACCCTCGATGACTTTCTGCGCTTTTTCTACGCTTTCTTCGTCGTCGCCGCTTATTTTAACGGCGGAATCGCGGGTTATCACCTTTACGCCGAATTCCTCTTCGACGGCTCTCATATTTCCGTCGTATTCCCCGAATACCGCTCCGAGAGAGGAAGTGTCGCTTACGTCTATGAGTTTTTCCATATATTCTCCTTTAATTTCTGAAAATTTCCTTTTCCGCCGCGATATCCGAAATTACGGTGCAGTAATATTTTACCGTAACGCCTTTCGAATCGCGTATTATTTCGGTGTTTACCTCTTCGGCAAAGTTCGTCTCGTTGAAGACCCTGAATTTTTCCTCCGCTTCCGCGACGGCTTCTTTTTCCGCCTCTTCGGGCGTTCGTGTTGCTTTGCTTTTTTCGGTTTTGTAATAAACCGTTTTTTCAACGGAGAACGGCAGATATCCGTTTTCTCCGATCTTAAGATGTTTTATATCGTTTTCTTCTTCGTAATTTTCAAACGGACAACTTCCGACCGAAAACGAAAGTCCGAAAATATTGAAAGTATAAACCGTCTTTTTCTCGCCCGTCCGTTCCTCTTTTTCATATTCGTAAGGGCGGTATGCCGTTATTGCTTTTTCGGTCCTTGCTATGATTTCCGCCTTGGCGTGGACCATTCGGAATCCGACGTATTTGCTGTCGAAAATGCCGCTTACCAGAAGATCTCCTTTCGCGACGACGTCGTTTTCTTTGCAGAGAGTGACCCCCGAATATACTTTTGCCGAAATGATTATTCCGGGAGAAGATGCGACGATGTTGCAGGGAGAATACTGGTCGACGGTTTCGGGCGGCAGTCTGCGTTCGGTCACTTCGACTTTTGCAAAACTGCCTTTAATATTTACCGCGACAAACGCAATGTCGGGAAAATCCCGCAAAAGCAATAGTTGCAGGTCGTTTATGTCGCCGCGGTGCGACGGACCTCCGACTTTTACTCCGTATTCCGCAAGTTTTTCTTCGAATTTTTTAATGTCGGTGTTTTCACAGCCCGTTATTTCTATTTTCCACAAAAACCGCGACGATATGAAAACAAAAGCAAAAAGAAGGAGCGCCCCGACAAGTATCCCGTATCTGCAACGGTATTTTTTTACGGTGTGCGAAAGCCCGCTTTGCGAAATTTCGGTATATACAAGCCTGCATTTTTCAGCAATAACTCTGACGTCGCCCGTCTGCCACGGGCGGGTCTTTGCCGAAAAAACGTCTCCGTTTCTTTTAATATCCCAGAGTTCGACGCCTTCTGCGGCGGCAAGGGTAAGAAAATCTTCGGGAAAGTCTCCCCACAGTTCAAAGCGGACGGAACCGAAAAGTCTGTCGGTCATAAAAACCTCCTAATCCGTGTAGTCAAGGGATAATATCTTTCCCGTGACGACGACGGCCCTGCTTTTGATATCGGATAAAGTAAGATTTTCTCCGATAATGCGCAGTCGGAAATTTTTATATTTCAGTTTGACTGTTTCGCTCTGATATTCTTCGATTTTTATGAAACCCTCCGCGAAAACGGTGTCTCTTCCGAAAATTTCGACGGACGCTTCGGGGTAACGGTCGCATTTGCTCATCTTTGTCCCTCACAGATATATTCTCAGAAATATCTATGCGGGAAAAACCGCGAAAATTCTATTCTTCGCCTTTTATAAAGGCAAGGAGAACGTTTCTGTAATTATAGTCGTTCTTTACCATGCCGCAGAGATGTTCGCAGTCGGGAATGAGCCACAGTTTTACGTCGTTCTGCTTTTCGGCGGCTGATTTCACCGTCTGGGAATCGGTCGACGGCAGAACGCTGTCCGACTGTCCGTAAATGAGCAGTATCTTTTTCCCCGACGTCTTTTCAAGCGTTTCGGCGGGGGAGGGGTAGGAATAGTCCACAGGAGAGACAAGCGGCAGGAAAAACTTTACCGCGGAATTGAATAATCCGTTCCGAACGCCCGTGAAATAAGACATACTCTGTGAAAGCAGGGTCGGCAGGTCGGCGTAAAGGCTGTCCGCAATTATCTTTTCAATGCCTTTTTCATTTGCCGTTTCAATAACCGGAGCGGCGCCGAAACCGAGTCCGTAAAGGATTATCTCACCGTCGGGGATAAGTTCTTTTACCTTATCCGTCACAGCACAGAGTTCGTCCGTTTCTTCCTTCTGCCCGAAAGAATATCCTTTTCCGTCGGACGAGCCGCTGCCCGTATAGTCGAACATTACGACGTTAAGCCCGTTCCTGCATAAAAATTTTACCGTATATAAGAGAGAAATATCGTTCATTTCCCTGTTGTCGGAATAGTTGTGGGAGATTATGACGGTCTGCATACTTTCCGAAACGTTGTCTCTGTCCTCCTGCGCGGGGATAAACCATGCGGAAATCTTTCCGTTTTCCGTCGGAATTTCAAGCCCGTCGAAATAAAGTCCGAGTTCATCGGGCGTGGAGCGCAGTATCCTGCGTTCGGGATCGTAGACCTTTTTTGCCGCGATCACTGCCGAGACCGTAAATACCGCCGCCGACAGGACAAGAAGCGCTGCAAGAATTATACATACCGTTCTGACGATTTTTTTCATATCTTCTTCCTTTCACTATTTCAACATATATTATACTATATATTACACCCGAAATCAATACGGAAAAAGGAAAAATTTTGACAAAATTCTATGCTCCGTCTCTTGACAAAGAGCCTTCGGATATTATATAATTACAGATAATGTTTACAAAAGGGGAAAGGAAAAACGGGATATGAAAAAAATCGGTTTCGATAACGGGAAATATCTGAAAATGCAATCGGCGCACATAAAAGAGCGCATAGAAAAATTCGACGGCAAACTTTATCTTGAACTCGGAGGAAAACTTTTCGACGATTACCATGCGTCGCGCGTTCTTCCCGGATTCGAACCAGACAGCAAGATGAAAATGCTTCTCAATCTTAAGGATTCGACCGAAGTCATAATCGCGATAAACGCCTGCGATATCGAGAAAAACAAGATAAGAGGCGACCTCGGGATTTCGTACGACACCGACGTTCTCCGTCTTATAGACGCTTTCAGGGATCTCGGTCTTTACGTTTCGAGCGTTGTTCTTACCCAGTTTTCGGGTCAGTATTCCGCCGAACTTTTCAAAAAGAAACTTTCAAATCTCGGCATAAAAGTTTATCTTCACTATCCTATCGAGGGATACCCGAACAATATCCCCCTTATCGTTTCGGAAGCGGGCTACGGCAGAAACGAATATATCGAAACGACCCGCCCTCTCGTTATCGTTACGGCGCCCGGTCCCGGAAGCGGAAAACTCGCGACCTGCCTTTCCCAGTTATATCACGAACATGAACGCGGAATTTCCGCGGGATATGCAAAATTCGAGACTTTCCCGATATGGAATATCCCCCTCAAACACCCCGTTAATCTGGCGTACGAGGCGGCGACAGCCGACCTTAACGACCTTAATATGATAGACCCGTTCCACCTTGAGGCATACGGCGAAATGACCGTAAACTACAACCGCGACGTCGAGGCTTTTCCGCTCTTAAAGGCGCTCCTCGAGAGAATTCTGGGCGAAAGCCCGTATAATTCCCCGACCGATATGGGCGTAAATATGGCGGGCAACTGCATTATTGACGACGAAGCGGTCTGCGAAGCCTCCAGAGAGGAGATTATCCGCCGCTATTTCAAGGTCTGCTGCGACAAAGTCATGGGAAACGTTTCGGAAAGCGCCGTGATAAAGGTCGAAAGCATCATGAAACAGGCGGGCGTATGTCCCGAAGACCGCAAAGTGGTCCGTCCCGCAGTCGAAAAGGCGGAAAAAACGGGCGCACATTCCGTTGCGATAGAACTTGACGACGGAAAGATAGTTACGGGTAAAACAAGCAATCTTCTGGGCTCGGTCTCCGCGGCGCTCTTGAACGCAATGAAAGAAATGGCGGGTATCGACGACGACGTTCCCCTTATCGCGGAAACCTTTATCCAGCCGATCGTAAAACTTAAAAGAGAAATTCTCCGTTCGGCGACAAGCCACCTCAATTCGAACGAAATGCTCATCGCTCTTTCGAGCAGCGCTACCGTAAACCCTCAGGCGCAGAAAGCCCTCGGTCAGATCGGACGTCTCCGCGGCTCGGAACTTCATTCCTCGGTCATGCTCTGCGAGGCGGACGAAAGAATTCTGAAAAAACTCGGAGTAAACTACACCTGCGAACCAGTCAGACGAACACAGAAACTTTATTGAAAAAACGCACCGCCTTGGCTGTGCGTTTTTTATCAGAGTTTTCCGTGGACTCTTCTTTTTTTCTTTATCTTGTCGTCTTTGTTTCTTTTCCGCCGCGAAGCGCCCGCAAGGAAAAGGTATGTCGCGAGCAGAACAAGCACCGCGACTATCGCTATCCACAAAAGCGGATTTTTGAAAAGTCCCGCTATCTCGTCGGTGTAGTGCGCGATAAGATCGACCGAAATATTCGTGCGCGAAATGAGTTTTGTACGTCCGATCTCAACGCCGTTATAGCGGTAGACCGCATAACCGAACGCGTCGCCCGAACTTATCGGCGCTTTTATGTCGTCGGGGATTTCTTCGTAACTTACTTTTATATCCTCTGCTTTCGCGGTTTTCGGAAGGGAAACTTTTATTCCCTCTTCGGCATATAAAACCATGAAATCGGAGTCTTTTCCGAGCCTTACGGTAACTTCGGTGACAGGATCGTTTTTCTTTACGAGTTCCCGCACTTCGTAGGCTTCAAGCGAATATCTGAGCAGTTTTACGGTATCGGTAAAGGCGTTTGAAAGGCTGTTTTTCGAATAGTTTACCGCAAGGAAACGCGAATTGTTGTTTAACACCGTCGAGACCGCGACAAACCCGCTGTTTGCGTCTCCCGAAACGGCAAGTCCCGTCGCTCTCTTGTAGTAATAGACCGAAGACGATTCGACCATGGAGTTTTTTGTATACAGCGGTCGGGTTATGCCGTTTACCGTAAGGAGGGTATAGGCGATGTCCGACCTGTCGAGAATACCGTCGACCGTCAGTGCGTAGGTGCATATCTTAACGACGTCGCGCAGTGTGGTCTTGGCGGGATTCTGCCTGTCGTTATAGCCCGTTACGTTTGTAAACACCGTATTTTCCGCGCCTACCGTCTTGGCTTTTTCGTTCATCTGTGCTATAATGGAAGAGAGGTTTCCGTCGGACATATACAAAGCCACCGCGACAGAGGCTTCCTGCGAATTGCCGATAAGCATTGCGCTTATCAGGTCGCCGAGGGATATTTTGTCGCCGTCTTTAAGGTCTGCTGAACTGAACTGCGGAGTCTGCGCTCGCGTCCCCGACGGAACGGCGATGACCTCTTCGAGATCGGCTTTTGATTCCGTGAGCATTATCGCAAGCACGAGCCTTGGGAGAAAACCGCAGAATATTTCGTCGTCGGCATTTTTTTCGACAAGAAAAGTCTGCGTCTGTACGTTGTAAAGGACGGACCCGTCGCTTGCCGTTTCCGCGGAAAGTTCTTCCGCCGAAATCGGGAGCGTAAAAAGACAGACCGTCAGCACAAGCGCAAGAAAAAATGCAGAAATCTTTTTCAATTTTCTTCTCCCTTCTCGGTATTGTACTAAGAGTATAGCACATTTTTAGGATTTTAGCAATAGTTTAATAATAAACTTTTATCAGTAAAGGAGTCTTTATGGAAACAGAAAGAAAATTTTTGCTCGCGGCGTTCCCCGACGGGCTTCCCGTAACGGAGGAAAGCACCGTATATCAGTATTTTCTCTCGGTCGAACCGTATGTCAGAATACGCGAAAAACAGAAAAACGGAAAATCGTCCTATAAACTCACGATAAAAGGCGGCGGCACCCTGTCGCGCGAAGAAGTCGAATTTGACCTTGACGCCGACAGATTCAGCCGCCTGAAGACCCTTTGCGACAAAAAACCGGTCGAAAAGATATTCAGAGCGTACCGTCTTCCCGACGGACATACCCTTGAATGCAGTCTCGTCGACCGTGATTTCTACTACGCCGAAGTGGAGTTCGGAAGCGAAAGCGAAGCCGCGGCGTTCGTTCCGACATTTGACTTTTTAAGGGAAACGACATACGAGAAAAATTTCAAAATGAACGAATACTGGAAAGTGACAAGACTTGACGGCGATAAATTTCAAACTTAATATAACAAAAACCGAAAACCGTTGACGGAAGGGGTCGGTTGTGATATTATAGTAGGGTACGGAAAGAAAAAAGGAGGAGCATTATGGTTAAAGCGATAGTCGGCGGCAACTGGGGCGACGAAGGCAAAGGTAAGATCACCGACCTTCTTGCCGAGGACGCGGACGTGGTAGTCCGTTTTCAGGGAGGGGCAAACGCCGGACATACGATCATAAACGATTACGGTAAATTTGCGTTGCATATCCTGCCTTCGGGAGTTTTCAGAAAGGGAGTTACGAACGTCATAGGTCAGGGGGTAGCCCTCAACCTTGACAACCTCTTTTCCGAACTCGAAAATCTGGAGAAAAGCGGCGTTCCGAAGCCCGACATAAGAGTTTCGGACAGGGCTCAGGTCGTCATGCCGTATCATATCCTTTTCGACGAACTCGAAGAAAAAAGACTCGGCAAAAACAGTTACGGTTCGACGAAATCGGGCATCGCTCCTTTTTACGCCGACAAGGCGATGAAAATAGGCGTTCAGGTCTGCGAACTTTTCGACGACGAGACCCTTAAAACCCGTCTTGAAAAGGTTGTTGAAATAAAGAACGCGACCCTTGTTTCCCTTTACGGAGCGGAAAAACTCGACGCTGAAAAAATATTCGAAAAAATGGTTTCTTACCGCGAAAAACTCGAACCGATGGTCGAGGACGTCGCAAGATTCTTAAACAACGCGATAGCCGACGGAAAAACTATCCTTCTGGAGGGACAACTCGGAACGCTCAAGGATACCGACAACGGAATATATCCGTTCGTCACTTCCTCTTCGCCTCTCGCGGGTTTTGCCGCTGTCGGAGCGGGAATTCCCCCTTACGAAATAAAGAAAATATATACGGTCGTCAAATCCTACTCCTCGGCTGTCGGCGCAGGCGCTTTCGTTTCCGAAATATTCGGCGACGAGGCTGAAAACCTCAGAAAAAGAGGCGGCGACAAGGGCGAATACGGGGCAACGACCGGAAGACCGAGAAGAATGGGCTGGTTCGACTGCGTTGCGACAAAATACGGCTGTATGCTCCAAGGCACTACCGACGTCGTCCTTTCTCTCATAGACGTCCTCGGTTATCTTGATAAAATTCCCGTCTGCGTCGCTTACGATATCGACGGAAAAATAACGACCGATTTCCCGAATACTCCGAAACTCAACCGCGCAAAACCCGTTTTTGAGTATCTCGACGGCTGGAAATGCGATATACGCGGCACGAAAAACTATGCCGACCTGCCGGAAAACGCGAAAAAATACGTCGAATTCGTCGAAGAACACATCGGAAGAAAAATCACGATGATCTCCACCGGACCGAACAGAAACGACTTTATAATAAGATAGAGCCTTGTCGGGAAATAATTTTGTTTCCCGACAATTTTTTATTAAATTTACTTGTTTTTTCATTATATTTGTGATATACTGATAATGATAGATAAATGCGGAAAGGAGCGGAGTATGGATAAGAAATTATTCAAAAGTCTGATGTGGCTTATAACGGCGGCGGTCGTTATCGTCGTCTGCGTTCTGCGTTTCGATCGGATAGTCTCGGCGCTGTCGCTCGTCCTTTCGCTTCTGTCCCCCCTTATCGTGGGACTTATAATCGCGTTTATCCTGAATCCCGCATACGAGTTTTTCCGCAAACTTTACAGCGGGGAATCAAAACCGAAACTGTTTGCAAAACTCGGAAAACTCTTCCGCAGAAAGAAAGCGCCGAAGCCCGCACCCGTGAAAAAAACGAAGAAAACGGGACTCCCGAAAAGTTTTTTCCCGACGGTCTTTGCGCTTGTTACGACCTATCTTATCTTTCTGCTTATAATTATTCTGCTGTTTTCTCTTCTTATTCCGCAACTTGCAGAGTCGTTTTCGCTTTTCTCTTCGAATCTCGAAACGTATCTTTCAAACCTCAAAACGTTCCTCGATTCTCTTGCGAAGAGCCTGAATATGGAGGACACCCTTTATCCCGCTATCGAAAATACGGTGAAAGGTCTTCTCGGAAACTTCTCTGATATCGTCGTCGGAATAGTTCCGAGGATATTCGACGTGACCGTGAGCATTGCTCTCTGGACGGCGAATATCATTATCGGGTTTGTTCTTTCGGTCTATATCCTTGCGGGTAAAAAGACCCTTTCGGAAAAGATCAGAAACTTTACCGAGGCGTTTTTCGACGAAAGGACAAACGACAGGATATATTCCGTTTCGTCCCTTACCTACAAGACTTTCAGCGGATTTATAACGGGCAGACTTCTCGACGCCTCTTGTGTCGGCGTCCTCTGCTTTATCGGAATGTTGATATTCGGGTTCGATTACCCTCTCCTTATCAGCGTTATTATCGGCGTTACCAATATTATCCCGTTTTTCGGACCGTTTATCGGAGGCGTTCCGGCGGCGTTCATTCTTCTGATGATAGACCCGTGGGAAGCCGTCTGGTTCGTCGTTTTCCTCGTTATCCTTCAGCAACTTGACGGAAACATCATCGGCGTTCGTATCGTCGGCGATTCCGTCGGGCTTCCGCCTTTGTGGTCGCTCGTGGCAATTCTTGTCGGCGGCGGGCTTTTCGGCTTTGCCGGAATGATTCTCGGAACTCCCGCTTTCGGCGTTTTGTATACTCTTCTCAACCGTTCCGCAGAAAAAAATCTGCAGAAAAAACATATTATTTCGAAATGATTTTCGAGGTGCTGTTATGAAAAAGAAAAATGCTTTTCTCAAAAAAAATGTACTGATGCTCGCAGTTGCGTTCGTTTTCCTTGCGGCGGCGACCGTAGCGGCGGTAATTATCTGCAAATCAATGTTCACCGACGATAAAATACAGATATCGTCTTCCGTAAACGCCGAAACGACGGCGGTATATCTTACCGAACAGAAGGCTGAAGAAGAAAAACGTATCGCCGAAGAAAAAGCGGCAAAGGAAGCCGAAGAAAAGCGCCTTGCCGAAGAGGCGGCAAAGAAAGCCGAGGAAGAAAAAAAGGCTGCCGAGGAAAAAGCACAGCGGGAGGCAAAGGAAACGTCAAACAAGACGACGACCGACAGCGCGACCTACAAGGAATACCTTGAATGTATGGAAAAGGTAAACGAACTTGAAAAAACACTGTCGTCCGACCCGTCGGCGTGGAATATGATACTCTGTAATCCTACTCACCCTCTGCCCGACGGCTATATCGAAAACGTCAAACTCAAGAGCATTTTCCAGACGAAATACAAAGTCGACGAAAGAATATGGTATAACGTCAAGGCGATGTTCCTTGCGGCAAAAATGGACGGTATAAACCTGACAATGGTCTCGGCGTTCAGAGATATCGCGCTCCAGACAAGAAACTTCAACAACAAGAAAAATTCTTATATAAACAGCGGCATGAGCGAAGAGGCGGCTTATGCGAAGACCGCGACGATAATCGCCGTTCCGGGAACGAGCGAACATCATACCGGACTCGCCCTCGATATCCTCTGCTCGTCTTACGGCTCTTTGACGTCCGGCTTTGACCAGACAAAGGCGTATAAATGGCTCCGCGAACACTGCACCGAATACGGTTTTATAATGCGTTACGCAAAGGATAAGACCGATATCACAAAGATAATCTACGAACCGTGGCATTACCGTTTCGTCGGAATAGAAAACGCGAAAAAGATAACGGCGTCGGGACTCTGCTACGAGGAATACCTCGGAATAACAGACTGACAGGAGTAAAAAATGAAATTACAGGAATCAGGCGAAATGTACCTGGAAACAATATATGTGCTTTCCCGGAAGAACCCGTCGGTAAGGTCTATCGACGTCGGAGAGTATATGGGATATTCGAAACCGAGCGTCAGCCGTGCAATGTCTATCCTCAAAAAGGGCGGATTTGTCAAAACCGACGATTTCGGGATACTTTCGCTCACCGACGCGGGAAGGGAAGTTGCGGAAACGATGTATGAAAGACATACTCTGCTTTCGGCTTTTCTGTCGTCGATAGGCGTTTCCCCCGAAACCGCGACCGAGGACGCCTGCAAGATAGAGCATTATATCTCGGCGGAAACTTTTGACGCAATAAAGGATTTCGTGCACAAAATGGAGAAAGAAGGAAAATAAATGAGCGAATGCAATCATGACTGCGGGAGTTGCGCGAGCAAGTGCTCCGAGGCTCCCGAAAGTCTGCTTGAAAAAACAAACGATCTTTCACATGTAAAGAAAGTCATTGCCGTAATGAGCGGAAAGGGCGGCGTCGGAAAATCCCTCGTCACCTCAAAACTTGCCGTGACCGCGCGCAGAGCGGGTTATAAGACCGCAATTCTCGACGCCGATATAACGGGTCCGTCGATCCCGAAAGCGTTCGGGCTTGAGGGAAAAAGAGCCGCCGCAAGCGATATCGGTCTTTTCCCCGTTCAGACGTCCACGGGTATTTCGGTAATGTCTCTTAATCTTCTTATAGAAAATTCCTCCGACCCCGTCGTCTGGAGAGGTCCCGTTATCGCGGGCGCCGTCAAACAGTTCTGGACGGACGTCGTATGGGGCGACGTCGACTATATGTTCGTCGATATGCCTCCGGGAACGGGAGACGTTCCTCTGACGGTCTTTCAGTCGCTTCCCGTTAACGGAATAGTCGTTGTGACGACTCCTCAGTCCCTTGTTTCGATGATAGTCGAAAAAGCGGTCAAAATGGCGGAACTTATGAACGTTCCGATACTCGGTATCGTTGAAAATATGTCCTATTTCGAATGTCCCGACTGCAAAAAACGCCATTATATCTTCGGCGAAAGCAATCTTGAAAGCGAAGCGGCAAAACACGGGATAAAAAATACCGCGCGTCTTCCGATAGACGAAAAAGCCGCCGCCGCGTGCGACAGCGGAACCATCGAACTTTTCGAAGGGGACGAACTTGACGGGATATTTGCCGAAATCGAAAAAACGGGAGAAAAGAAATGACGAGGGGAGAGCGCGCCGAAGCCCTTTTCAAAGAGGGATACAACTGTTCTCAGGCGGTGCTTCTGGCGTTTTCCGACGTCACGGGTCTTGACGAAAAGACCGCGGCTCTCATTTCCTCTTCTTTCGGAGGAGGCATGGGCAGGCTCCGCGAAGTCTGCGGCTCTCTTTCGGGAGCGTTTGCGGCTGTCGGAATTCTGCGCGGATATTCAGACCCGAAGGACACCGAAAAGAAAAAAGAACTATACGCGCTTATTCAGGATATCGCCGCAGAGTTCAAAAAGGAGAACGGCTCGATAATCTGCCGCGAACTTTTGGGACTTTCCGAAAAATCGGAACCCGTTCCCGAACCGAGAACGGAGGGGTATTATAAAAAACGCCCCTGCGCCGAACTTTGCAGAATTTCGGCGGATATAACGGCGAAAAAACTCAATATAGAATAAAAAAACAGGACCGGATTTTTTATCCGGTCCGTTTGTCTGAGGGCTGACAGGAAAGCACGACTTTCTATCAGTCCTCAACCTTTTGCAACTTAATAATTTTCGGGCTTTACCTGAAAATAAGCCTGCGGGTGATTGCAGACGGGGCATACGTCGGGCGCTTTTGTTCCGACGACGATATGGCCGCAGTTTCTGCACTGCCATATAACCACACTGCCTTTTTCGAAAACTTCGCCCGCTTTGACGTTCGCAAGCAGTTTTCTGTATCTTTCCTCGTGCTCTTTTTCGATTGCCGCAACTCCTCTGAAAAGTTCGGCAATTCTCTCAAAGCCCTCTTCTTCGGCTTCCTTTGCGAAACGGTCGTACATATCGGTCCATTCGTAGTTTTCGCCCTCAGCCGCCGAAAGCAGATTTTCGGCTGTCGTTCCGAGTCCGCCGAGTTCTTTGAACCACATCTTTGCGTGTTCCTTTTCGTTTGCCGCGGTCTCTTCGAAAATTGCCGCTATCTGCTGATAGCCTTCTTTTTTCGCGACCGAAGCGAAATAGGTGTATTTGTTCCTTGCTTCGCTTTCGCCCGAAAAGGCTGTTCTGAGGTTTGCCTCGGTTTTTGAACCTTTCAGTTCTTTCATTTATTATCGTCTCCTTTTATTTCTTCGGCTTTGTCGCCGATTGCTGTCGCGTCGTCTTTATAATAATCGTAGACCATACCCTTCTTGTTTACAAGCGAAAGCCTGCCCAAAAGAGAGGCTGTGAGCGCTCCGATACAGTCGACGATTATATCTTTCATCGTATCGGTAAGCGCCGCGCGCCCGACGAGATCTGCGCCGCCCTCAAGACGGAATTTCTGCATATTGAGCCCTAAAATGCCGTCGCCCGTAAATTCGTATATCTCCCATACCGCGCCTATCGTTACCGAGAAGCAGAACGCAAAAAGTGCGACAAACCACGGCGACATCTTTACCTTGACGTTTTCGTGACCGTTAAGGATAGAAACTATCATGAATCCCAAAAATCCGGTCATCATACTGCTGAAGAAGTGGAGAATGTCGTCCCAGTGGGGAATTCTGTAATAGAAGTTTGCGACTTCACCCAAAAAGATCGCGCAGTAAAGGAAAATAAGGAACATCAGCGCTAAGAAACGCGGAATTTTGATGTTGAGTTTTTTTGAAAGGAAACTCGGAAGATTTATTGCGATCGCTCCCAGAATACATTGCAGGAGCATCAAAACATAGTCCGAATCGGATCTTCCCGTTCCTTTTATAAGATCGGGGAAAGAAAGTCTTAAAATAAGGTAGATTATCGGAAGAATAAAACTTACCAGAACCACGAAATAAATTATTTTCGAAGTCCTTTCCGCTCTTTCTTCCCTTGTTCTGACGCGTTTTTCTTTTTTCATTATTATCCTCCGTCCCTGTTTTTTTTATTCAGTCCGCAATGCCGTTACCGGATCTTTTTTCGCCGCGATCTTCGACGGTATAAGCCCCGCGATAAATGTTAAGAACATACTTATCGCAACGAGAATTGCCGCTGATATCGGCGGAAGAGACGCGTTGAGAGTCTCTATGCCCGTGAGCGAATGCAGAATCACGTTTACTATAAGGTCAAGCCCCAGAGTAAGCAATATCCCTATTACCCCTGCCGTAAAGCCCACAATGAGCGTTTCGGCGTTGAATACTCTCGAAATGTCTTTTTTCGACGCTCCGATCGAACGCAGAATTCCGATCTCCTTTGTTCTTTCGAGAACCGAAATATAAGTGATTATTCCAATCATTATCGACGAAACGACAAGCGAAATGGTGACAAATGCGATGAGAACATAGGATATCGCGTCGATTATCGTCGTTATCGAGGACATCAGCAAAGCGACATAGTCGGTATAGTTTATTTTGTCGTCTTCGGTGACGGTTTCATTATATTTCGAAATGAGTGAAGATATGTTATCCTTGTTTTCGAAACTGTCGGCGTATATCTCCATCGTCCAAGGGTCTTCTCTGTCGATATATCCGAGTTTCTTTATATTTTCGTCGTAGGTGGCTTCCGAAACTATCTCCGACGAAAAATCGGTGTAGAACGTTTTATAATCGTCCTCGGAAAACTCTTCGGCGTCAAAGAGGGCGGCTACCCTGTCGGTCGGGAGAGACGCGAACTGTGCTTTTACCCCTGCCGCATACTGCTCTTTAACAGATGTTTCCGCCATTTCTTCGATATATCCGCGGAGAGTTTTTTCGTCAAGTCCCGAAACGTATTCTTCGATGCTCTTTTCGTCAAGCGTCATTTTTTGGCTCATTGCCTGCCTGAACATTTCGCGCATTGCCGCGTCGTCAAGGTTCGCGGTATACTGTGCGACCGCTGTTTTAACGTATTCGTCGGTCGGTTTTGACTTTATTTCAATATAAATTCTTGCTTTGTCTTCGACCGAAAGCGACGAAAACCAATTTTTTACCGTTTCCGCCTCTTCGTCTTCGGAAATTTCCGATTTGAAAGGAAGTCCCGTCAGAATATCGGTCTTTTTGTTTTCAAGTTGCTCTTTTAACAGATCGCTTTTACCGTCGAGAGCGATTATCCTGTCGGTCAAAAGCGAGGTGTAGCCTATCGTTCCGCCCGAAGACATCATATTCGAATCTTCGTTCGGACGGATAATCCCGACTATTTTAAGTTCCGTTTCGGAGTTGTCGTAAAGATAGGAAAGCCCCGCCTCGGTTTCCGTCAGGTCTTCATAGTTGCCGTCGGCGTTCTTTTGATAGATGTCCGACGAAAGGATAACCCTGAAAGTCCTGCCGAGAATTTCGTCGTATCCGTGTTTTGCGGTTTCCGTGTCGACGACTTCTCCCGTCGCCGCCTTTTCCATATCGGAAAGAATTTCGGCTTTCGTTTTAAGACCGAGAGCGTAAAGCGTAAGGTCGCTTATCTCGTTGCGTTCGTTTACGATAAGCACCGTTTCGTCGTAGTTTTCGGGCCATTTGCCGTCGACGAGCGTATATTTTTCTTTCGTCGCGTCTCCGACCGCTTCGCCGTTTTTGCCGGAAAGAAGTTCTTCCCAGACGTCAAAACCCGAGGACGACATAAACATCGATGACCCCTGAGCGTAAATGCTGTCGCCGCCCATGACCTCGGTTATGAGTTCCATCGCGTCGCTTTTTACGGTTTTGCCGTCTCCGTCTTTCGTGTAGATATTCATATTTACGTCGTAGCCGTAACGGACAGCCGACGCATATTTCGCGAATTCTTCGTTATTTTCGATATATTTTTTGAACGCCTTCAGGTTGTTTTCGGTCGTTTCCGCCTGCGAAAGAGAGTTCGAAAGTTCGTACATCATCTTGTTTTCGTAAACGCCGTCGAGGTCGTGTTCGGCTTTGCCGTCGGTCTTTCCCGAAAGGGCGGAGATCATCGACGAAAGGTCTTTCGACTCTCTCTGAATTTCTATCGGGTAGTTCGAAAGAGTGTCTTTCTGAACGTCGTCAATATAGTTTTTGACACCCGTCGAGACCGAAAGGATAAGGGCGATACCTATAATTCCTATCGACCCCGCGAAACTTGTGAGAAACGTCCTGCCCTTTTTGGTCATCAGGTTGTTTTTCGAAAGGGAAAGGGCTGTGAAAAACGACATCGACGATTTTTTCTTGCGGTTCTTTTTTATTTCTTCGTCGGTCTTGTCGGGGATTTCCGAAACGTAAGGCGACGAATCGTCCTTTACTTCTCCGTCGAAAAGTTTTACCGTGCGTGTCGCGTATTTTTCGGCAAGTTCGGGGTTATGGGTGACCATTATAATAAGGCGGTCTTTGGATATTTCCTTTAAGATATCCATGACCTGAACGCTCGTCTGCGAGTCGAGCGCTCCCGTCGGTTCGTCGGCAAGCAGGATTTCGGGGTCGTTTACTATCGCTCTTGCAATGGCGACTCTTTGCATCTGCCCGCCCGACATCTGATTCGGCTTCTTGTTAAGTTGGTCGCCGAGCCCGACTTTTTCAAGGGCTTCCTTTGCTCTTTTCCGTCTTTCTTTTTTGCTTACGCCCGAAAGAGTCAAGGCAAGTTCTACATTTGAAAGCACCGTCTGGTGCGGTATAAGGTTGTAACTCTGAAAAACGAAGCCGACCGAATGGTTGCGGTATGTGTCCCAGTCCCTGTCGTTATATTTTTTAGTGGAAACGCCGTTTATTACAAGGTCTCCCTCGGTATATTTGTCAAGTCCGCCGATAATGTTGAGCAACGTCGTTTTGCCGCAGCCCGACGGTCCCAAAATCGCGACAAATTCGCTTTTTCTGAAATCAAGGCTGATACCTTTGAGGGCGGCGACTTTTTCGTCGGCGACTTCGTAATCCTTTTTGATATTTCTTAAAGAAAGCATTTTTTCTCCTTGTCATTTTAATGTATCAAATAAATTTTATTATATAAAAATATTATTGTCAATAGTTTTTGTTTTTTACCGAAGAAAAGTTAAAAATTACCAAAAAAACCGCCGAATTTCGGCGGTTTTTATATGTTATTTATTGTAAATTGCTCCGATGATATCGACGGTTTCCCCGTCTTTTATATATACTCTCGGAACGCGTCTGTTTATGTCGCAGACGACTTCGTAGCCTATCGTTCCCGCAAGAAAAGCAACTTCGTCGGCGGTCGCCGCTCCCGTTGCGGCGTCTCCGAAAATCGTAACTTCGTCATATTTTTTGACGTCGGGAATGTCGGTCACGTCGACCATGAACTGGTCCATGCAGACTCTTCCGATTATCGGGGCAAGTTTTCCGTTTATAAGGACTTTGCCGCGGTTCGATATCATTCTCGGAACGCCGTCCGCATATCCAGCTCCGACGGTCGCAATCTTCGTTTCCTTATCGGTGACGTAAGTGCCGCCGTAACTTACCGAAATGCCTTCGGGGGAAGTTTTAAGGTGCATTATGCGGCTTTTGAACGTCATTGCCGCTTTGATATTTCCGAGTTTCTTTATGTCGACTTCGGGGGAGGGCAAAAGCCCGTAAAGGGTTATTCCGTCGCGCGCCATGCCGTATTTCGGCTCAAGGTCGGTTATCGCGGCGCTGTTGTAAAGGTGGCGGAGCGGTTTTATCCCTCTTTTTGCGAGGGCGTCGGTCATTTTGTCAAACGCCGCTATCTGCATTTCGGCATAAGTCTTGTCGGTGCAGTCGGCTTTCGCGAAATGGCTGAAAACACCCGTTATTTCAATACCCGCAAGAGTTGATATCTTAACAATTTCCTCAACCGATCTTTCATTGCAGACAAAGCCTATACGCCCCATTCCTGTGTCGAGGGCAATGTGTATTTTCGCGGTTTTGCCGAGTTTTTTACAGACGGAAGAAAGCAATTTTGCTTCTTCGGTATCCGAGACCGAAAGGGTGACGTCTCTTGTTATCATTTTTTCGAAATCGTCGGGGAGGACGTGTCCTAAAATCAGAATCGGATTTTCTATCCCCGCAAGGCGGAGTTCCGACGCTTCGTCGGCGGTCGCGACCGCGAAATAATCCGCATCGTTTTCAAGGAGTTTTGCTGTTTTTACGGCTCCGTGGCCGTAGGCGTCCGCCTTTATGACGGCGGCGATCTTCATGTCGGGCGACAGTCTCTTTTTCGCAAGCAAAAAATTGTTTTTCATTGCGTCAAGGTCTATCTCCGCCCAACATCTTAATTCTTTTCTTTCCATAGTTTACCTCTTAAAAATTGCGAAGCGAGGTTATCTCAATTCCGTTTTCCGAAAGCGCTTTCCTTATCTTCTCAACAAATAAAAGCGCGTGTTCGTTGTCTCCGTGAACGCAGACCGAATCGGCTTTTATCTCTATTTTTTTGCCTGTTACGGCGGTGACGGTCGAATACTTTACCATTTCGACAACACGCGAAACCGCTTCGTTTTCGTCGGTTATCACTGCTCCGGATTTTGTCCTTGCAACAAGGCTTCCGTCTTCTTCGTAAGCCCTGTCCGCAAAAACTTCGGACGCAAAGCGCAGCCCGTATTTCTCTGCCGAGCGCTGCATTTCGCTTCCCGAAAGTCCCATTAAAATAAGACCGTCGTCGACCTTTGCAATGCCTTCGCATATCGCGTCGGCAAGTTTTGCGTCTTTTGCCGCCATGTTATACATCGCGCCGTGCGGTTTGACGTGCTGCATTGCTATGCCCTCGGCTTTGCAAAAGGCGTTGAGAGCGCCGACCTGATACATTATGTATGTTTTCATATCTGCGGGCGAAACATTCATGTTTCTTCTTCCGAAACCTACAAGGTCGGGATATCCGGGGTGAGCGCCTACCGCAATTCCCGCTTCCGCCGCAAGACTGACGGTCTTTGCCATAACGCCGCTGTCTCCCGCGTGCCAGCCGCAGGCGACGTTTGCCGACGAAATAAGCGGAATAACTTTATCGTCGCAGCCTATTTTATACGCCCCGAAACTTTCGCCGAGGTCGCTGTTCATATCTATTTTTTTCATAATTTGCCTCCGTCAGTTTTTGAGCGAACTGTTTTTGATGTCGGTTATGAACATGTGTCCCGGAGAATGGGTTATCGCAAAAGCGGGCTTTGCCGCCATCAGCGCCGCCTGAGGAGTAACTCCGCAGGGCCAGAAAACGGGAATTTCACCGTCTTTTATCGTTACGCTGTCGCCGTAGTCGGGCTTTGTTATGTCTTTTATACCTATCTTCTCGGGCGAACCGAAATGCACGGGTTTTCCGTGAACGCGGGGCATGGAGGCAGTGACTACCGTCGCTCTTATCGCGTCCGCTTCGGTCATCGGTCTCATCGAAACGACCATGTTTCCGTGGAAAATTCCTGCGGGAGTGCAGGGAATATTTGTGTTGAACATCGGTACGTTGCGTTTTTCTTCGATATGTCTTACGGGAATATCGGAAGAGAGCAGTTCCGCCTCAAAGGAAAAACTGCACCCGATAAGGAACGAAACGAGGTCGTCGCGCCAGAAAGATGAAACGTCGGTATATTCGCCCTCAAGATTTCCGTTTTTCCAGATTCTGTATTTCGGAATGTCGGTTGCGATATCCGCGTCTTTTGCTATATACGAAAGAGTGCGCGAACCTGCGTCCGAAACTTCAAGCAACGGACACGACGTCGGGTTCCTCTGCGCGAACAGAAGAAAGTCGTATGCTTCTTTCTGCGGCAGTATAACAAGGTTTGCCTGTGCGTAACCGTTGCACATTCCCGATGTATTATAATCAATTTTTCCCTCTCTTATGAGTTTTCTTACTTCGGCGGGAGAGGCGTTCGAATAATCCATATCTTCTTCAACTCCTTATTTCATTTTCTTTTTAAGAACCGTGAAATATTTTTCTTTTTCTTTTTTGATTTTCTGCGCGGTCTCAACGTCTGTCTTTTCAAAACGGACTTTCTGACCCGGCATAAGTCTTCCGCATTTCGGCATATCCGAAGAAATTACCGTCACGGGTTTTGCGTATCCGCCCGTCGTCTGCCTGTCGGCGCAGAGAATTATCGGCTGACCGTTTTTCGGGATCTGGACCGAACCCGAAACTATTCCGTCGGAAATGATGTCCGAACCGTTCAGGGCTTTTACGGGTTCGTCGCCCGAAAGGCGGATTCCCATTCTGTCCGACGCGGGAAGGACCTTATATTCTCTTGCAAAGAATTTATCGAGTTCTTCTGCCGAAAACATATCGTCCTGCGGTCCCGGAATTGCACGGAGAACGACCGTTTCTTCCTTTTCGGGGGGCGTTATTTTTCGGTTTTTAACCGATTTTAACGGCAATGTCTCTTCCGTCGGAAGTTCGTCGCCCGTCTGCAGTTTTCTGCCTTCAAAACCGCCCATTCCTATTTTTAAGAAAGTCGAGCGGCTGCCCGAAACTTCGGGAACCGCAATTCCGCCTCTTACGGCAAGATATGCGCGGCACCCCTCGGTTATGTTTCCGACGGTTATATAGTCGCCTTTTTTCAGAGAAACGGTCTCATAAGCCGAAAACTTTTCGCCGTTTACGAAAACTTCCCGCGCGCCGCCCGTTACTGCGACGTAAAGATTGCAGAGCGCCTCGGCGGAAATGCCTGTCAGCGTCATTTCGAGAACCGCGTCGAAATCGTCGTTCCCGACAAGGATATTCGCCTCTTTCATCGAGTCTATGTCCATTGCTCCGCACTGCGAAAAGCCGAGAGCGGCGTTTCCCGTTCTGCCGCCGTCCTGAACGGTGGTCAGAAGTCCCGGTATTATTATTCGGAGAGCCTTCATTTCGACCCCTCCTTTATTATGCGGTGTTCGTATTTTCCGCTTTTTACAAGTCCGTCTATTCTGTCGAACTCTTCTCTTGTTATTTTTTCAAAACGGATATATTCTCCGCTTTTGTATAAGATGGGTTCTTCTCTTTCGGGATCGAACGGCAAAAGCGGCGTTTTGCCGATAAGCCGCCACCCTCCGGGAGAGGCGAGCGGGTAAATTCCCGTCTGATTTCCGCCTATTCCGACGCTTCCCGCGGGAATTTTCGTTCTCGGGCTGTCGAGCCTCGGCGTTTCTATCCTTTTGTCAAGTCCTCCGAGATACGCAAAGCCCGGAAGAAAGCCTATCATATAGATAAGATAATCCGTACCCGTGTGAATATCGACGACCTCTTCTTCGGTAAGTCCGTTAAGTTTTGCGACGTCGGGGAGGTCTTCGGCAAATTCTCCGTCGTAGCAAACGGGGATTATATGTATAGTTTTCTCTTCGTTTCCGCCGCTTGCTTTTTCCGATCTTTCAATCGCCGTTCTGAGGTATGATATCAGTTTTTTATGAGAAATTTCCGTTGGGGAATAAACGACGGTAAGGGAGCGGAAAGTCGGAATGGTTTCGGTTATTCCTTTTTTCGCGTCCGCTTTTATCACGTCGTCGAGTTTCTTTACCGCCTTTCCCTTATCGGGCGAAATTTCGTTTCCGAATTCGACCGTTACGGCGCAGTCCCCGCAGTCGAGTATCCTTACTTTCGGCATTTGTACTCCTTTTAATAAGTTTTCCGGTACATTTCTGTACCGGAAAAGCGTGTTATTTCCTGTCTTCGAAGAAGCCGAGTTTCAAGGTCCTGTTGAACCACTCTTTGCAGGTATCGATAAGCGAAAGAGAATTTTCAACGCAACTTCTCATCAGTTTTACGACGGCACAGCATATCGTGTAGTCCTGACCGTCGATCGCGGGATTGAGCCAGCCGTACATATCTATCATGCCTGCCCTCGACGCGGCAAAAATCGCCTCTTTTTCCATTTCGGGAGTGTGCATGAGGTTGATATCCTTTTTATACCACGCAATGGCGGCGATAATTCCGTAAACGCCCCAGTCGGAAACGGTCGCTGTAAGGAGAGTGTCGGCTTTGGTGTCCGCCATAATCCCTCCGTTACAGCCGCAGCGGCAGGTGTCGGCGTCGGCGGCGTAAGGAATATATTTCGTTATCTGCTCTTCGATAGCACCCATTCCTATCTCGTTGCCGAGGTCGCCTATCGAAAAGGTCGGAATTTTTCTTTCTTTTGCAAGTCTGAACATGACGTCGGCTTTCGCCTGCATATCCGAAACGTCAAGTCCCGTTGCGTTGTGGTAAATTCCGTTTTTGTTTGCTCCCGGCGCTTCGTTCGTGATAACCGCGGCGGGCTTTTTGTCGAGAAGAGTTTTTGCCTGCTTTGCCGCCTCGTTTACGTCCTTTGTAAAGGGAACGACAGCCATCGACGAAGGAAGGTTCATAATTTCTTCGGGCGAATTGTAAAGGTGAAGTCCGACAACGGGCGCCATAGCCTTTACTGCGGGAAGATTTCCGTCGGGACAAACGACGACGGGTTTTATTCCGAGAAGCACAAGCGTCCTGCAAAGAAGAACGGTGCTTATTATTCCGTCCGTTTCGGGAACGCCGAACGGGGGAAGAACGAAACCGGAAATGATATAAACGAGGTCGCCCTCTTTAACGGTTTCGAGAAGTTTTTTTGCAAAATTAGTGGAAAGGGGACCTCCCGCATATTCCCTTGCCGCGGGGTAAAGAATACGGCAGACGCCGTAACCTCTCGGGTCAAGGTTCATTAAAGAGTCGAGGTCTTCCCCGATGTTATATTCGGTAAGCGTATACTGATCCATCTTTATCGCCTCTTATCTTCCGCCGGTCTTTTCGATGAAGTCTTCAACGAGAGCGTCCTGAATCTTTTTGAGCATTTCGGGAGCCTTGCCGCCGACGGGAGTTCCGTCAACGTCGGAGACCTGAAGACAGAAAGAACCGGAGGACGAAACGATAACTTCGTCGGCGTCCATAAGTTCGGACATCGTGAACGGTCTTTCGTCAACGCCGTAGCCGAGAGCCTTGCAGGTCTTGATAAGATGTGCGCGGGCAATGCCGGGGAGAATGAAGTGGTCTGCGGGGTGGGTTACAAAAATACCGTCTTTGATTATATGAACGTTGGAGTGAGCACATTCGGTAACGACGTCTCCTCTGTGGAAAATACATTCCGCAACGCCCTTTTCTTCCGACTTCTGAGCGGCAAGAACGCTCGGAATGAGGTTAAGGGTCTTGATGTTGCAATACTGGAAACGGTAATCCTCGGTGTGGGTTACCGAAATTTTTTCGTATGTATTCTTTACGGGCGCGTGTTTGAGGGTTATCCAGAGGTTGGATTTGCCTTCGGTCGGGAACGCGTGATTTCTCATTCCGGTGCCTCTGGTTATCTGCCAGTAAACGAACTGATCGCCGCTGTCGACTTTGTTTACCATTTCATTGAGAATGTCCGCCATTTCTTTTTTGGAGCAGGGAGGAACGATTCCGAGAAGTGCGGCAGAATTGTAAATTCTGTCAAGGTGTTCGTCGAGTGCGTAGATAATGTGATTGCGGCTGTAAGTCGCGTCGTAAACGCCGTCTCCGAACCAGCAAACGCGGTCGTTCATCGGTATTGTCATGTTTTCGATCTCATCGAATTTTCCGTTGTAGTAGCCAAGTGTTTTCATCTTAATTCTTTCCCTTTCTCAATAATGATTTATAAGGTAAGTATATCACAGAAATATGCAATAATCAATGAAGAAAATGTTAATTATGTGTTGCTTTGTAAAAAGTTTATGTCAGGAGTTGGGGAATTCAATCTTTTTTTGTGAAATATTATTGACATTTCGGGTAAGAACAGTTATAATAAAGGCAAATAAAAAACCCGTAAAGGAGATACAGAAATGAACAGATTTGTTTTGAACGAAACTTCTTATCACGGTTCCGGTGCGATCAAAGAAATTGCAACCGAAATCAAGGCGAGGGCTTTCAAGAAAGCGCTTGTCGCTTCCGACCCCGATCTTCTCAAATTCGGAGTTACCAAAAAAGTTACCGATATTCTCGATAAAGAAAACATTCCTTACGAGATATTCTCCGATATAAAACCCAACCCGACGATCGAAAACGTTCAGCACGGCGTTAAAGTATTCAAGGAATGCGGCGCCGACTGCCTCGTCGCTATCGGCGGAGGAAGTTCGATGGATACCGCAAAAGCGATCGGAATTATCATAAATAACCCCGAATTCGCCGATGTTAAGAGCCTTGAGGGCGTTGCTCCGACAAAGAATAAGGCAGTCCCCATCATCGCAGTTCCGACAACCGCGGGAACCGCCGCCGAAGTTACGATAAACTACGTTATAACCGACGCTCAGAACAACAGAAAAATGGTTTGCGTAGACGTCCACGATATTCCCGTCGTCGCAGTCGTCGACCCCGATATGATGTCCACAATGCCGAAAGGCCTTACCGCCGCAACGGGTATGGACGCTCTTACCCACGCGATCGAAGGATATATCACTAAGGGCGCATGGGAACTTTCCGATATGTTCCATCTTAAAGCGATCGAAATAATTTCGCAGTCTCTCCGCGGAGCAGTTGAAAACACCAAAGAGGGCAGAGAAGGCATGGCTCTCGGACAGTATGTCGCAGGTATGGGATTTTCGAACGTCGGTCTCGGAATCGTTCACTCGATGGCTCACCCCCTCGGAGCGCTTTACGATACTCCCCACGGCGTTGCAAACGCTATAATCCTTCCGACCGTTATGGAATATAACGCTCCTGCAACAGGCGATAAGTATAAGTATATCGCGAAGGCAATGGGCGTTGAGGGTACCGAAAACATGACCGTCGAAGAATACAGAAAAGCCGCTGTTGACGCAGTTAAGAAACTTTCGAAAGACGTCGGAATCCCCGCAGACCTCAAGGAAATAGTCAAGAGAGAAGACCTCGACTTCCTTTCCGAATCCGCTTATGCAGACGCTTGCCGTCCCGGAAACCCGAGAGACACCTCGGTCGCCGAAATCAAAGCGCTTTACGAATCTCTCCTGTAATCCCATAAAAACCGAGCCTTTCCCGAAAAATCGGGAAAGGCTTTTTACCACGGAGGAAAAATGGATATTAAGCAACTTTTCACCGAATACGCCGTAAAATACGGGCTTCGGATAATCGCCGCCGTCTTAATTTTGTTTGTCGGCTTCAAACTGGTAAACGTCCTGACGAACGCGATAAGAAAAAAGAAAAAACTTCATTTAAGAGACGAAACGACTTACAAGTTCCTTTTGAATATCCTGTCGATATCTCTTAAGGTCGTCGTCTTTATAATAACCGCGTCGGTCGTCGGGATTCCGTCGGCGTCCCTCGTCGCTCTTCTCGGTTCTGTCGGAGTTGCCGTCGGTCTTGCGTTGCAGGGCGGACTTTCAAACCTTGCGGGCGGCGTTATGCTTGTCTTTTTCAGACCTTATGCGATAGGCGACTATATCGTCGTCGGAGATCAGGAGGGGACAGTTTCCGATATCGGAATTTTCTATACGACCCTCATTTCAATGGAAAACCGCAAAATAGTAATTCCGAACAGCCTTATAATCGGCAACTCGGTAAAGAACTGCACCTGCGAAGAAGATCTTCGGATTTTGCTCGACATAACGGCGTCTTATGACGCGAAAATCCCCGAAGTCAAGAAAATTCTCGAAGAAGTCGCCGCAGCCGAACCTCTCGTTCTTAAAGAAAAGCCCGTCGATATTCTTGTAATGGAACATTCCGAAAGCAGCATAAAATATTCGTTCCGCTGCTGGTGCAAGATGTCCGATTTCTGGGAATGTCGCAGCAGACTTCTCGAAAGCGTAAAACGCCGTTTCGACGAAGAGGGAATCGAAATTCCGTATAATAAACTTGATGTAAATATCCTGAATAAATGAAAAGATGCCCGTCAAGGGCATCTTTTTTACTTTTTGAAAACTTTGTATTTGTCGACTGCGAAATAAAGTATCATTCCCAAAATTCCGCAGGAAATTATTTCTCCCGCTCCGACCGTTCCGACCATGAAAAGATATGCGTCGGGAGCTCCGTATACATAGCGTAAAACAAGCGGTATGATAAGGATATTCGAAATTATCGGCGGCAGCGAAACAAGCCATTTCTTTTTTCTTAAAAGATATGTTCCGACGGCTCCTATAAGAGTTGCGATGCTTCCGAAAACCACGTCGAGGATAAGCCCTCCCGTAAGCAGGTTCGAAAGAATGCAGCCGATAAACAGCCCCGGAATTGCCGCAGGGGTGAATGCCGGCAAAATCGTCAGTGCTTCGGAAATTCTTATCTGAATAACGCCGCTTGAAAGTCCGAATAAACTTGAAATAAACGTCAGAACGACATAAAGAGCCGCAACAGACGCGGCGGTCGCGACATAGACCGCTTTTGATTTTTTCATAAAACCATTCCTTTTATATAATATTTTGCGGTTTTCTATGTCACCTTGAAAATCCGTCTGTATTGTAGCACATTTTTTTATTAAAATCAATGTTTTTTTTGAAAACTGTATATCGCTTTTTATTTTCGGCAATATTATGAGCGAAAGGTGATGTTATGAAAAACAAAATTTTCGCTCTTATTCTTGTGATATTGAATGTTCTGGCTCTTTTTTCACTGCCGACGGTATGTGAAACGGAAGAACCGACCTTTGAAAATAACGGTATGTTTTTGCGGCTCCATGTCCTCGCAGACAGCGACGGCGAATTTGCACAGGCGGTAAAATTAAAGGTCCGCGATTCGGTGCTTTCCGTTACTTCCGAACTTCTGAAAGATTGCAAAACGAAAGACGAAGCAATGAAGATAATTTCTGAAAATACCTATAATATAAAGAAAGCCGCGTCAAAAACGCTCGAAGAAAACGAATGTTATCTCCCCGTTTCGGTCGAAATAAAAAAGGAACATTTCGAATACAGGGAATATGACGGCTTTTTTCTCCCCGAAGACGTTTACGACAGCCTTATCGTCTCGATAGGCAGCGGGGAAGGGCATAACTGGTGGTGCGTAGTCTTCCCCGCAGTCTGCCTTTCGGGCTCTGCGACCGAAGAAAAAAACGAAAAGAAAACGGACGGAGATTCCGTTCCCGCGTCGGTCGAAGTCGATATCTCGGCTGTCCCCGAAGAATACAGGCTTGCGGAAGATCCCGTTCCCGAAAAGGTCGTTTACGATTTCTGGATAGTCCGCTTTTTCAAAAATCTGTTCGGGATAAAATAATATATGTAGACAGAAGAAGCAGACTTTGCCCGACAACGCCTTTTTAACGGCGGCAGTCTTGCTGTGTGCAAAGGCCGTTTCTGTTCCTATACAACCCGTGCGGAGCGGCAACGCTCCGCGTTGCGGTCGCCCCGTCTTCGTTGGGGCGACCGTTTTTTCGCAAGCGAAAAAATCCGCTCCGCACAACATGAGGG
>CAKSQP010000004.1 GCA_934486965.1 uncultured Eubacteriales bacterium | reverse complement strand
TACGGAATTCAACTTGCCGTGAACTTCTTCTGGAGCATCTTTTTCTTCGGGTTCGGACTTTACTTTTTCTCGTTTCTGTGGCTTATTCTTCTGTGGATACTCGTTCTTTATATGATAATCCTTTTTTCGAAGATAAAGCCCGTTGCGGCATATCTTAACTATCCGTATCTTCTCTGGCTTACCTTTGCGGGATATTTAAGCTGCGGCGTATGGCTTCTGAACAGATAAAATCGGCAGGTTGGTGTCAATATTCACTAAACTATTGACAACGGCCTGCTGTTTTTATAAAATAGTATAATATCAAGGAGAATATATATGCAGGACGTTGTTTTTCACCCGATAGCCGTCGTACGCTCGGCGTTTCCCGAAAAATTCGGGATACCGCGGCAGAGCGGCGTTGTAAAGTCGCTTGTCTCCGAAATAGAGTTTCTCCCCGAATATTCGAACGAAACATCTCTTCGCGGACTTGACGGTTTTTCGCATATTTGGGTCTTATGGTATTTTTCCGAAAACGACAGAGGAAAATGGTCTCCGACTGTCCGCCCTCCGAGGCTTGGCGGAAACGAAAGACGCGGCGTTTTCGCGACCCGTTCGCCCTTTCGCCCGAACCCGATAGGACTGTCTCTCGTGAAACTCGAAACTTTCGGCAAAAAGCCCGACGGAACAGTCTTTTTACGCGTTTCGGGAGCGGATATCATGGACGGGACTCCGGTTTTTGACATAAAACCGTATCTTCCGTTTGCCGACTGCGCCGAAAACGCAGAATACGGCTTTGCCGCCGAACATGAAAACGAAAAACTGACGGTTGAATTTTCGGACGGGGCAAAGAAAAATATCCCCGAAAATCTGCTTTCGGTCTTTGCGGACGTCCTTTCCGAAGACCCCCGCCCCTCATACCAGAGCGACCCCGAAAGAATATATTCTTTTGAAATGTACGGATTTAACGTTTCCTTTTCGGTAACGGAAAACAAACTCACGGTTCTTGAAGTAAAGAAGGAAAAATAATGGACATACTCTATAAAATTCTTATCTGTTTTCTTGCGGGTGCGGGCGCAGGGCTCGGAACGGGCTTTGCGGGAATGAGCGCCGCGGCGGTCATCAGCCCCTTGCTTATAACCTTTCTCGGAATCGACCCTTATCAGGCGGTCGGGATTGCCCTTGCAAGCGACGTTCTCGCCTCGGCTGTAAGCGCGTATACTTATGGAAAAAACAAAAATCTCGATATCAAAAACGGCAGTGTCATGATGGCGTCCGTTCTTGTCTTTACCTTTGTCGGCAGTTTTGTTTCGTCTCTTCTCCCGTCGGCGGCAATGGGCGGATTTTCAACGATAATGACGGCGTTTTTAGGTATTAAATTTATCGTAAAGCCCGTTATGACGACCAGAGAAACGTCGCAGAATGCCGATAAGAAAACAAGACTTATAAAATCTATAATTTTCGGCGTTCTCGTCGGCTTTATCTGCGGATTTGTCGGCGCGGGCGGCGGAATGATGATGCTGCTTGTCTTAACGACCGTCCTCGGCTACGACCTCAAAACCGCTGTCGGAACGAGCGTATTTATAATGTCCTTTACCGCGCTTACAGGCTCGGTAAGTCACTTCGCTCTCGGCGGAATGCCCGACGTTGCAAGCCTTATTCTCTGCATAGTCTTTACCCTTGTGTGGGCTCTTATCGCCGCGAAGATCGCAAATAAGGCAAGCCCGAAAACGCTTAACAGGGTTACGGGCGTCGTGCTTGTAATTATCGGCGCCGTTACCGCCGTATTCAATTATCTTGTATAGTCTCTTGCGATTTTGTGAACGCTTTTGAAACCGATTTGTCACATTGCGGCGTTATATTATATGTAATATTTCAAAAAGGAGCGTTTGTATGAATATCTGGCACGATATATCCCCCGAAAGAGTAAGCCCCGAAGAATTTACCGCCGTAATCGAAATTTCAAAGGGCGGCAAAAACAAATACGAACTTGATAAGGAAACGGGACTTCTGAGGCTCGACAGAGTGCTTTACACTTCGACCCATTACCCTGCAAACTACGGTTTTATTCCCCGTACCTACGCCGACGACAAAGACCCTCTCGACGTTCTGGTGCTTTGTCAGGAAGCGATAATTCCCTTAACTCTTGTCACCTGTAAGCCGATAGGCGTGCTTGAAATGACCGACGGCGTTTCCTTTGACGAAAAGATAATCGCCGTTCCCGTCCGCGATCCGTCCTATAACTGCTACGAGTCGATAAAGGATATCCCCGTGCATATCTTCGACGAGATATCAAACTTCTTTGAAGTGTATAAAACACTCGAAGGCGTCCAGACCGAAATCAAGGGAGTAAACGACGTCGACGTCGCCATTGAAGTTATTAAAAAGGCAATGGACGGCTATAAGGAAGAATTCAAAAACTGAAAAAAAGAGAATTCGTGATTTTCACGAATTCTCTTTTTTATAATCAATTATATCCGAAATATCGCAGTCAAGCGCATCGCAGAATTTATCAAGAAGATAACTGTCGTATCTTTGGACCTTGTTTTTATAGTATTTATCCACGATCTGATATTGAACTCCGCTTCTTTTTGCAAGTTCGTAACGGCTGATATTCAGTTTCTTCAGGGTTTCATCAAGAATAAGTTTTATCATATAAACACCTCTGAGTATATTTTAGCAGATATATACCGATTTTGCAAGCGATTTATACAAAAATTTTCATATCCCGTATTTTGTCTTTACTCTCTGCAAAATTTTGCCCGTCGGTTTTGACAGGAGCAGTAAAAAGATAACGTTTGAAACCGCGTAAATAACGGTGAACTGCAATGACGAAACGACAGCCGCCAGATATCTTGTAAAGTTGAAATATCCGTCTGCCCACAGAACCGTCCAGATATCCATAAGCAGGGAATAAAGAACTCCCGCCGCCGCTCCGAAAACCGAAAGGAAAACCTTGCTTTCTTTTAATTTTTCGGCAAATATCCCCGCAAGAAGACCGATAATTCCCCAACTGAACATCTGAAAAGGCGTCCACGGTCCCTGTCCGAAATAAAAATTCGAAATGACCGCCGTCAACGCCCCCGTCATAAAGCCCGCGTCGCTTCCGAAATACATCGCGGTAAGCACCGTCATTGCGGTAACGGGCTTGAAACCGGGAAGCGGGGCGAAAATAAACCGACCGACGACCGAAAGCGCGATCATGACCGAAATCAGGATAAGCGTTTTCGCGTCGGTTTCTTTTTTTTCAAAACGGATAAAAAACGGAAGACAGGCGAGGAGGACTGCCGCAAGGGTGATCCATGAATAGAATTTATCTTTGAAAACAAACGCTCCGCCTATCGCGAGCAGGGGAAACACAACGACATATATAAGATACGGAAAAACTTTTTTCATTTTTCGTTACCTCTGCAAAAACTCACGACCTGTTCGCAGGTGACTGCATTTTTATAAAGGTCCCGCGCTATCCTGTTTGCCGCCGTGGTGTAAAAATCGTTGCCCGCAAAGAAAATTTCGGGGACGTCCGCCGAAACTGTCTCCCCGTCGAAGAAAAGGGCGCAACGGTCGGAAATTTCCGCCGCAAACTCAATGTCGTGCGTGACTTCGAGAACGGTAAGCCCGCCGTCTCTCAATGAAAAGATAAGGCTTTTTAAGTTTTCTTTCGAAAAGGCGTCCAGCCCCTTTGTAGGCTCGTCGAGAAGCAGAATTTCAGGTTCTGTAAGCAGTATTTTCGCGAGCGCCGCTTTCTGCATTTCTCCGCCGCTGAGGTCAAACGGGTGCCGCGTTAAAAACTCCTCCGTTCCCGTTTTTCTGACTGCCGAAAGTATCTTTTCTTCTCTTTGGTCTTTCGGAATGTCAAAGGCTTTTAAGAGTTCTTCGAAATCGGCTTTTAAGGTGTCCTTTACGAAAACCGTTTGCGGATTCTGCGGTAAAAACGCGAGTTTTCTGCGGTAAAGCGAATTGTTTTTGTAGTCTCCGACCTTTTTACCCGAAATGAGCGTTTTGCCGCGGTAGGCTTTCGCAAGCCCCGAAATTACGTTGAGGGCGGTCGTTTTGCCGACGCCGTTCCCGCCGAGAACAGAGAAAATCTCGCCTTTGTAAACCGAAAAAGTAAGCCCCCGAAGAATGTCGGGTAAATCTTTTTCATATCTGAACCATACGTTTTTAAGTTCTATCGCCTTTTCGTCCGAATGGATATATTCCTTGATTTCAGGCGGGTTTTCCGCCTTTCCGAAATTCTCTTCGAGATAGGTTTTCCCGTCCCTTACCGTGAGCGGCAGGTCTCCCTTTTTGCCGAGAGACAAAGCAATTCTCGTCGCCGACGGAAGAGCCTTTTTCATCGGGTGGTCTTCGGGCAGGAGCGTTCCGATTTTTTCGGGCGGGGCGAACGCTTCAAGCCTGCCGCTGTCCATGACCATAACTTTGTCCGCAACGGGAAATATCTCTTCAAGACGGTGTTCCGCCGTGATAACGGTTATTCCGAGTTCACGGTTCAGTTTTTTTAACGTTGCGATGAAATCCGCCGCGGCAATCGGGTCGAGTTGGCTTGTCGGCTCGTCGAGTAAGAGAATATCGGGGTGCATTACCATTACCGACGCCAGCGCCAGAATCTGTTTCTGTCCTCCCGAAAGTTCGTCGGTCCTTTTCCGAAACCAGTCGCTTATTCCGAAATAACTTGCGGTCTCGGCGACCCGACGTCTTATTTCTCCCGTCGGAAGTCCCGAATTTTCAAGTCCGAAAGCAAGTTCGTGCCACACTTTGTCCGTTACGGTCTGGCTTTCGGGGTTCTGCATTACAAATCCGATTTTTGCGGCGGAGGTTTTTGCGTCAAGCGCTGTCAGTGCCTGCCCTCTGAAATATATTTCGCCCCGCATATTTCCGACGGGCGAAAGTTCTTTTTTCAGAAGCCGCAGAAGCGTTGTCTTTCCGCAGCCCGACCGTCCGCAAAGAACGGTAAAATCACCGGCATTGACCGAAAAAGAGACGTCGGAAAGCGCCGCTGTCTCGGTTTCGGGGTAGGAAAAATTCAGATTTTCGACACGCAGTATTTCCATAACAAAGCCTCCTTTATTTCGATTGCCGTCGGGGTAAGACACAAAATTCCGAACGCCGTCCGTGCCGCGATAAGCGACAGGGTGACAGTCGGCGGAATGATTTCGGGATAGTATAAAAACGTCGCTTTGCCTGCCGCAATGCACGCTATTGTCACCGAAAACATCGCAAAAACAAATATTAAAAATATAAGGTCTCTTTTTTCAAATCTGAAAGGCGAAAAACTTGTCCGCCCCTTTTGTCCGTAGCCGCGCGCTTTCATTGCCGACGCGGTGTCTATCGAACTTTCTATCGACCACGAGGTCATCGCCGAAAAAACTCTCTCCGCACTCTGAAACCTCGAAACGAAACTTTTCGAAGAATAGAATCCCATGGCTTTCTGCGCCTGTTTTACTTTTCTTATTCTTTTCTTAAATTCGGGGATAAACCGCAGCGCCGACGATAAAACAAGTGCTGTTTTCGGGAACGGCTTTCCGAACAGACAGAGGAATTTATCGGTCGTCATAACGTCCGAAAAACATCTGCACCAGAGCATTACCGCAACGAGCGTTATCGCGAGCCCTATGCCGCAGAAAACGGCTTCGAGGGTTACGGGGTTGCCGTTTAGGAAAAACAGGGGCGTAACGCCGTCATGTGCAAAAATCGGGTTCGTTACCGCAATAAGCAGAAAAAGAGGAATGTAAAATCCGATATTTGAAAGAATCTCTTTCTTCCGCTGAAGACAGAGACAGAAGAAAAATCCGCCGATAAGGGCTTCAATATGCATAAACGGGTCGGAAGCGAACATTGCGACGACTATGACCGCCGCAAAATACGAAAAAAGGGCGGCGGGGTGAAAAGAGGAAAACGCTTTCATTTTTTCTGCATACCTCCCTCCCAGTCGCAGCCGACGTCGTGCCCGAGGTCGCAGGTGTAGACCCATTCTATCGTCTGTCCGTCTTCGAGAATATATTTCGAACAGCCGTAATTCGGGAATTTGCCGTCGACTTTATACATCCAGCCCGAAAGCGGACCGCAGGAGAATTCGTAAAGCCAATGAATACCCTTTACATAAACGCTCCCGAAACTGTTTTCGTCCGCGCCCTGATATTCCATCTGAATTTTGTTGTAGCGCACGGCTCTGTTCAGAATATCGAAAACGGTGTCCCCCGGACGGAGAACATATTCCGTTTCGGGAAGAATCACGCCGTCTGTCGGGACATATTCCTCCGACTGCAACGCAGGGTCGAGACCGTCGTAATTTTCAAGCACCGTGTCGCAGCGTATACTTATTTTCACCGTTTTGCTGTCGGGCGTTATGTCGTCTATGTGCGTTAAGTAATATTCGTCGACCGACTGAATATTCGTTCCGCTTATAACTACGGCAATAATCAAAATTATCGCAAAAATCGCGATGATGTCCTTTTTCATCAGTCTTCGTCCTTATAAAGTTCGGCGAGTTCTTCCATTTCTCTTTCTTTTCGGTGCTTTCTTTTTTTGATGTCTTTTATTACGAAAAATGCGGTTACGGCGGCAATTACGGTGAGTACCGCGCCGATCATTATTCCGCGGAGAATATTTTCGAGGTGTGTTTTTGTTTTTATGACGTCTTCGAAATTCAATATTTTCGTTTTGTCGTAATCGGAAAGTTTTTCGTATCTCTGATAAATTTCCTCCGCCGTTTTAAGGTCGGAAAGGGTCATTTTTTCCAAAGGATAAAGTTTTTCCTTTACATCGGCGTTTATGCTGTCTATTTCAGCCAGAATTTCGGCAATTTTCGCTTTTGCTTCTTCAAGTTTTTTTATTATTTCGTCTCTGCCCGAAAAATCTTCACAGCGGTTTATTTTATCGAGAAGAGTTATGACAAGAACGTAGTTTTCGGTCGTCGGATTTTCGGGCAGACTTTCAAACGCCGCCATATCGGTTTGCGAAAAAACGACTTTGCTTTCGGTTCCGTCTCCGTCGGGCGGACTTTCGATAATTTCCGTTTCCGAAGCGATTTTTTCAATATCTATATTCCGTTCCTTTGCCGCGGCGGAAAGCAGGTAATAGTTGTAAACATACCGTCTTTCCGTTTCGGTTATCGAATAATAGTCGGAAAGCAGTTTTTTGAGAGTGCCGTCGTCGGTACTTGTGCTTATTTTTGCAATTTCCGTCTGTAAATCTGAAATTCTCGCTTTCAAAGCGGAACTTTGTTCGGGTCGGAAATCGTAAAGCGCCCTCATTCCTTTTTCGCGGCGAAGTAGGGCTGCCATGGTGTAAAGGGTCTGTTCTCCTGCCATGGAGTTTGAACTGTCGGGCAGGGAAGAGGGGTTGTCCTTGTCGTAAGTTTTCGAATGAATAAACCCGCCGTCGGGCATTCGGTATAAGAGTATCCCGTCAAGCAGAGTTTTTCCGTTTTTGATAAAGCGGCTGTCGGAAAGAGGGTCTATTCCGAGCGAACAGAGCGCGACGACGACCTGATCGGTGCTTTCGACGTTTTTCGTTCCCCAACTTAAAAAGTCTCCGTCGTCGGTCTGCAACGCGGAAAGCCTTGTAAGAGCCCTGTCGACAACTTCTCTTACGGAGACCGATTTTCCGTTTATTTCATAGGTTTTTTCGTCATTATAATACGGAGCGAGGGACTGAATCGCCATTGCGGTAATATCGGGGTCGGCGACGTCCCCCGTAAGGGTGAATCCGCCGTCCGTGAGTTCTTTTGAAATTATTTCGGTTATAATATCCGCCCTTGAATAAAACGCCCCGTCTGGGATCTCGTAAGCCATGCTATCAAGGGTGATAAGCCCCCATATCCAGCCGTTGATACCCTGCTTGCCGAGCGACGCCGTTTTGCCTCTGTCGTAAGTTCCGTCGGCAATGAGGTTCTCGCCTCCGATATTTTCGGGGTCGCCGCCCGCCGCAAGGACCGCAAGGGAAATTCTGTGCCATTCGGTCGATTTCGCCGCCGAAAGACGACCCTGTTCGGTATATCTTTCCTTTATTTTTTCGGCAATTACCGCAAGATACCCCTCGTAGTTGTCTTCTTTACCGAGCCTTGAAAGCCCGATGACATACCAATCTCCCGGAGTCGTCCCCGCAAGCGAAAGATATTCGTTGTTTATTAAATTTTCGTCGTTTTTTGCGTTGACGTCGGATTTTTTCCACGCAATTATTCCGTCGGCAATGCTTTCCGTTGACGTTTCTGCCGAAAAGGAAATTGCCGAAGAGAAAAGAAGAATTACCGCGACCGCCGCCGCAAACGCTTTTTTTATCATTTTTTCTTTTTCGCTTTCATGTAAAAATACAGGGCGCCGCCTCCGCCTGCAACAATGACAACGGGAATTATTATGAAAATTACGGGAGATACCGAAGCCCTTTCGGGGGTTTCTTCTGCGGGCGCTGTATTGTCGGGCAGTTTTTCTTCATCGTTTTTAGGAACTTCCGTCTCGGGTTTGTTTTTCGGCTCTTCGGTCGGCGTTTCCCCGACGGGCGTTTCGGTCGGAGTTTCGGTCTTCGGGGTTTCCTTTACCGTGTCTTTTGTCGGAGTGTTTGCGGGTGTTTCGGTGTCGGTCGGTGCCGCAGGTTCGGTTTTCGGCTCGGTAACCGTTTCCTTTTTTGAAAGAGCCTCTTTTATCGCTTTTGCCGCAGAATCCGTTTCCGACTGCGTGGCATTCAATTTTTCCGCGACTTTAATTGCCGCAAGATACGCCGCTTTTACCTTACTTTCCGAAAGCCTTGACGCCGCAAGGCATATCTGCCTTGTCAGTTCGGTCTTGTCCGCCGTCCCGAAATACTCGGAAGAAGCGCCCGTTCCCATCGCGCCGCCCCCGCCGATATCCGCGCCGTAACCGAGGGTAAAGGAGACCCTTACGACGTCGCCGTCCGAAAGATAGGTGTCGGCAAATCCGACGTTCGGGAAGACGTTGTTTACCGAATACATCCAGCCCGAACCGTTTGTAAAGACGAATTCTCCGAGATTGCCTTTCCAGTTCTTCGCGTAGTCTTCGGTGTCAAAATAACTCATGTTCTTTTTCAGGTGCGGAGAAAGAATATCGGGAATTTTCGGGTCTATTTCAAGTTTTTTCGGATTTTTCGGGGTGCTGCTGTTGGTGTATCCGCTGAAAGTTGCGGCGGTCGCGTTTCCGTCGGAAAGCTACGCAAGGTAAAACGAGTTCGGCTCATTCCCGCCGTAATACGCCGCATAACCGTTTTGGGAAAGCAGGCGCAAAAGTTCGGTCGCCGCCGTTTCGCCTTCATAAATCGGAACTTCGACGGGATAGATAAGATATCCGTTGCCGAGTGTGAAAAGTTCGACGCACCAGACGGCAGTTCCGATTTTTTCGCCTTTTGCCGCTTTTTTATAGGTGATTTTATATGTTTTTTCTGCGGTCTTCCCGCTGTCCGTTGCCGAAACCGAAACGGTGTTTTCGCCCTCTTTTGTAAATACGAGAGTGTAACTTGTTTTTTCGCTGTCGTCCCATGTCGGTAAAACTTCGGCGCCGTTTAATTTCACCGTCGCCTTTATCTTGTTTCCCGAACCGTCCCTTGCCCAGACGTCGAAAGTCTTTTTAGAACCTTTCAAAGCGCCGTCGGCAAGGGTGGTTTTTATCGACGGAACGGAGGCGGCAAAGGTATTTTGCGGATATAAAACAAATGTAAGAATCAGCGCAAGGACAAAAACCAATGCCGCTGTCCGTTTTTTCGTCATTTCAAATCTCCTTTTTCTTTTTTATAAGAAGAGACATTGCCGCAACGCTCAGAATTGCGACTGTCGCGGTCAGGGGGAGAATTGTGTCCGCGGTTTCGGGGTTTGCGGGGTTTGCAGGAACAGCGTTTCTTACCTTTTCAAGAGCCGCCGCGACCTCTTCTTTGGTTTTTGCCGCCGCGATTTCTTCTCTTGCCGCTGCAAGAAGTTTTTCCGAAACGTTTCCGTACTTTTTCAATTCTTCGAGCGCTTCGTTTTTCGCGTTTTCGAGTTCTTTTTCCTCGGCAAGTTCCGTTTCCGCTTTTTCGAGTTTTTCAAGATTTGTTATATACAGTCTGAGGCCTTCGGGAAGACTGTTGAATCTTGCTCTCGCGTAAATTATGCTTTCTTCGCCGTCAAGGTTTTCGATTGTCGAAATTACTTCGTCGATATCGTCGGCGCCTTCGGTTTTCTCCCAGTAAAGCAGGGGATATCCGCCGTTTTCAAGGTCGTATCTGTCTTCCTTGAACGAAGAGCCGAGAAGCGTTAAGAATTCCTCCGTCTTCATTTCGTCGGGAGTTTTTGCAGTTCCTGTGTCTCCGCCCGAAACTTCGGAATTGTAATAACAATTTTCAACGGTGTTGTCGCTTGTCATTTCGTCGACAATACCGGCGTTTGCTTTTCCGATGTTGTAGCAGTTAATGATTTTATGTCCGTCCTGAAGTTTTCCCGCAATACCGCCGACGGCACTGCGTCCCGAAATTTCTCCGCTGTTATAGCAGTTTTCGATAGTTACATTTACCGAGGTCGACTGTCTTGAAGTGTCGAGATGTCCGACAATTCCGCCGATAGCGGTATCTCTTCCGTAAACGTTTCCTGTGTTTACACAGCCCGAAATAATGCTTTCGCCGCCGTCTCTTACCGTGCCGACAATGCCGCCCGAGTAGCCCGAGCCGTAGACTGTCGCACCGTTTTTACAGTTTATGAAGTCCGCACCGTTGCTCCAATTTGCAACAGCTCCCATAAATGAAAGGTTTGAAGAGCCTATTTCGCCGCTTGCAATTGTTACGTTTTTGATTACCGCATATTTGCAGACATATCCGAAAAGACCGCCTCTTTTTGAGGTGAGGTTATATATCGAATAGCCGTCGCCGTCGAATATACCGTCAAACTGTCTTGAAGACGAAGAACCTATCGGAAGTCTGTCGGGGAAGTCTGCCATATCGATATCCGCCGCCATCTTGAAATAAATGTCGGTGAACATGTGTCCGCTGTTTACCTTTGTGCTGAGGTTTTCGAGGTCTTCCGCCGTTTTTATAAGATACGGAGACTCTTCGGTCCCGTTGCCGTCCCAAGGCATTATTTCAAGAACCGTTACGGGAATTTCAACCGAGAATATTCCGTATGTTGCTGTGACCGAGGTCGTTCCGAGCGAGAAAGCACCGTTCTGCGAAAGGGTGTAATCGGTTATTTCAACCGTGTCACCGTCGCTGTAAACGCCCTTGATAACAAGCCCCGTCTTGTCGAAATATTCGTTTTCGTAATATGTCGTTTTGTCGGGAGAAGAAACGACCGAAAGAGAAATGAGATATCTTTCGTCGTTATCGAGGTTTTCTTTTCCTCCGATAAGTTCGAGGTAAGAGGAAAGAAGATTATGATTTTTGACATAGCGTCTGTCCGCTTTTTCAACCGCCTCATAAGCCGAAAGTGCGGTTTTTATCTTTGCTTTGAAGTCTGCGGCTCCCGGCGCGGGAATGTCGGAAATCGCCTTTGCCGCCGCCTCTGTTTTTGCCGCTGCGTCTTTCGTCATTTCGGGTCGCATATCGTAAAGAGAACGGAGCCCGTTTTCAAATCTCCAATAAGAAACGAGAGCGTAGGTCGCCTGATCGTTTGCCATCGAGTTAAATCCCGAAGAAAGGACATGGCAAAAACCTCCCGAAGAAAGTCTGAAACGGAGAAGTCCGTCAAGCAGGGTTTTTCCCGTCGGAGAAACAAAACGGCTGTCGGTCGCAGGGTCTATACCTACCGCGGTAAGCGCGACGATGACCTGTGCGATACTTTCGGAGTTTTCGGTGTTCCACGAAACAAATCCGCCGTTTTCGTTCATCATTTTGCCGAGTCTGTCAAGCGCCTCGTCGACACATTCCTTTACGGTCTTTGTTACGGTTTCTCCGCTGTTCTGATTTTCGTATGTATATGTTTTTTCATCGGCATAGTAGGGGGCGAGCGCCTGAATTGCCATTGCCGTGATGTCGACGTCGGAAGACGAACCGTATCCGCCGAGGACCCAGCCGCCGTATTTGTTTGCGCCGACACCGTCGGTAAGTTGCATTTTAAGAATTTCGGTTATAAATCTTTCTCTTGTATATTTTGCGTTTTCGGGAACTTCGGTTTTCTGTGCGTCAAGAGAGATAAGACCCCAGATCCAGCCGTTTATTCCCTGCGCTCCGGGACCTGCCGAAACGACGCAGTTATAACTTCCGTCCGCAATAAGGTCTATATCGTTTCCGTTATATTTTCCGAATTTTGTGACGTCGCCGCCGAGAGCCGCAACAGTCACCGCCGCCCTGTGCCATTCGGTGGCTTTTACTCTGTGCAGGATACCGTTGTTATTTGCGTAAGTCGTTTCTATATATGCTTTCATCGCCGCGAGATAATCGTCGTATCCCGTGCCGTCGTCGGTTATATGAAAAATGCTTCCGTCTTCCCTTATAAGTCCGAAACGTCCCATCGCGAGGGCGAGCCAGTCGGTCGCCGTCGAACTTGCTCCCGATTTATAGTTTTCGTCTCCCAAGAGGGTCCCCGAAACTCCCGCTTCGGTTTTAGCCGCGTAAAACGCCGATTTTATGTATTCGGCAAGTTTTGCCGAGAGTTCGGTTTTTTCGGTAAAAGCGGCTGTTACGGGCGCCGAGGTGTCTGTTTTACTTTCCCAGAGAAGTGAGGGAAGTCCGTTTTTCTCCGTAAAATATTCCGAGAGCGGGGCTTCCGAAAAAGAAGAGACCGCAACAGAACCTTTGCTGTCGGAACCCGTTCCCTCTATGTAAAAACAGTTTGTTGTCGAAGTTTTTCCCGCTCCGAGGACCGATTCGACGTTCGAGCCCGAACCGGAAACATTTCCTGCGTTAAAGCAGTTTGAAAGTACGGGACTGCTTGCCTTGTGTCCGCCGGAAATACCTCCGACCGACGCGGGCCCCGAAACCGAACCCGTGTTATAACAGCCGTCGACGTTTCCCGCTCTCCAGTGCTGACCGGTAACGCCGCCGATATAGCCTGTTGAACCCGAAACATTTCCCGTGTTAAAACAGCCCGAAACCGTACAGGTTCCGTTAAGGTATCCCGCAACGCCTCCGACTGCACTTCCGCCCGAAACATCGGCTCTGTTTCCGCAGTTTTCGATGTTGCCGCCGTCAAGATAAGCGACAATGCCCGCAACATTGCTTGTGCCCGAGACTTCGCCTTCGACTACCGTATTTTTAACCGTACCGCCTTTTACGTTGCCGAAAAGACCCGAATAGGTCGTTCCCGAAACGTAAAGCCCCGAGATGACGTGATAGCCGCCGTCAAAAGTGCCCTTGAACTGCACCGATTTGCTTCCTATTGGAGTCCATGGGTTTTCTTCTCCGCCGAGGTCGATATTCGCGGTAAGCGTTACCGTCTGACCTTCAAACGTTTCTCCCGCGTTTACTCTGTCGGCGAACTGCCGCATTTCATCGGGCGTTCCGATTTCAAGCCCCGCGCTTTCCGCCGCCGCGTTTAACGGCAGGAGCGAAAAGACGAAAACGAAACAGAGAACGAGCGAGATGATTTTCTTTGCGCTGTTTTTCATTTTTTAACTCTCCTTTTCTTTTGCGGTTCAGCCTGAAAAAAGAGCACAGCCGAAAACGGTTGTGCTCCTCCCACCATAAAGCGTGAACCGAAGATACGGAGGGTCTGACTTATGACTGCAATTATGCCGTCAAATACAGTAATGGCGGTTGTTCCGGATTCGAACCGGATTCCTGCATCTACTCAGTTTACAACTTTTCAAAACCGTATCTTCAAAATTTTTAATTTATATTGCGAACCTTAAAAGGTGAATCGCCTATATTATTGTTGCCTTTTTTATCCTCTGCTCTTTGAGCGGTTTATCCATTGCGTTTGTTTCGACCTCCGCTATTTCGTCAACGACTTCTATCCCGTCGACGACTTTTCCGAACGCGGCATACTGTCCGTCAAGGAAAGTCCCGTCCTTATGCATAATGAAGAACTGCGAACTTGCGGAATTCGGGTCGTTCGTCCTTGCCATCGAAATTACGCCTCTGACATGAGAAACGGGGTTTTCAAACCCGTTTGCGGCGAATTCTCCGGGAATTTCCTCTTCCGAACCGCCCATTCCCGTGCCTGTCGGGTCTCCGCCCTGTATCATAAAACCGGAAATAACGCGGTGGAAAATAAGTCCGTCGTAAAAACCCTCTTTTACGAGTTTTTCGAAATTCGCAACCGTTTTCGGCGCTTTGTCGGGGTAAAGTTCAAGGGTTATTACCCCGCCGTTTTCCATTTCTATCTTAACCATAATTCTTTTCTCCTTAAAGTGTTTATTCAATATATTTTACCATATTTCGCCGTTTATTTCAACCCCTTTTGACAAATATCGAAAATCCGCTGCCTTTTCTTGACATCGGGTGATTTTTTTGCTATGATTGAAATAATTAAGAAAGGGATATTATTATGAGATTTTTTGAGATTTCAACGCTTTACGTTTCGAATAAAAACGACGGTAAAAAATACAACGGATATTACCCCGAACCGACGGGAAGAGGGGACGACGGTCCGTTTTTTTCTTTTGAAGAGGCTCTGACTGCCGTAAATGAAATCCGCGGCGGAGGGGCGTTACAGCCGCTTACGATAAAGATTGTCGGCGGAGAATATTTTCTCAAAACTCCCGTTTCGATAGGCTATCCCGCGTCAAACCTGACTGTTGAACCGTACAAGGGCGAAGAAGTGACTTTGAACGGCGGCAGAAAGATAACGGGCTTTGAAAAGACGACTTTCAACGGCGTTGACTGCCTCGGTGCTTATGTCGAAGACGTCAAAAAAGGCGACTGGAACTTCACCGACCTCTATGTCAACGGGAAAAGAGCGAAACTTTCGAGATATCCCGAAAACGGCTTTTTCAAAATTGTCGAGGCGGAAGACAAGGGCGAGGGGCTTTACGACTTTTCGAAATGGTTTATCGCCGAAAAAGAGGACCTCAACCCCGTCGAAAATATCGAAGACTGTATTTTGAGTTTCTGCCACTACTGGATAGACGAGCATACCCCGATAGAGAGTTACGACAGAGAAACGGGCAAACTCGTAATGAAATATTACTCCCGTTTTAATATTACCCATAATTTTCAGTATTATCTCGAAAACGTTCCGTCGACTTTCTCAAAACCCGGCGAATGGTATCTCGACCGCAAAAACGGAATGGTCTATTATATCCCCGAAAACGGAGATTTTGAGAATATCTCGGCTTACGCTCCCGAACTTCATTCCCTTATCGATATCGGCGGCGAACCCGATAAAGACGCTTACTGCCGCAGTATCCGCGTAAGAAACATCAAATTCAGAAACACGCGCGGCGACTACGGAAGCACAAAGGACGTCTTCGGCAACGAAGAACCGAGACAGTCCGCCTCCGACGCTCAGGGCGTTTCGAACGCCTCGGGAACCGCGAATATCTACGCGTGCAAAAACATCACTTTCGAAAACTGCGTTTTTGAAAATTACGGACTTCACGGAATAAACGTCGGCAATTCCTGCTCCGATATAAAAATTCTGAAAAACGTTTTTTACGACGGCGGCGCGGGCGGCGTAAAGGTCGACGGCGGCGAAGCGGGCAGAGCGGAGGTCAGCCGCACTCACAATATAGAAATTTCCGATAATCTTATTGAAAGATGCGGCAGACGCTATCTTTCGGCGTGCGGTATCCTTGTCAAGAATTCCTTTAACTGCAAGATAACCCATAATCATATAACCGACCTTTTCTATACGGGAATTTCGGTCGGCTGGACATGGGGATACAAGCCCAACGTTTCGAGGGACAACCTCATTTCGAAAAACCATATCCACAATATCGGTCAGGGCGTGCTTTCGGATATGGGCGGAATTTATCTGCTCGGCGCCCAACCCGGAACGGTCGTTTCCTATAACCTTATCCACGACGTAAAAAGCCTTGAATACGGCGGCTGGGCAATTTATAACGACGAGGGCAGCAGCGGGATAACCGTCGAAAACAATGTCTGCTACGACGTCTCCGAAAACTGCTACCACATGAACTACGGAACGTCGAACCTCATAAGAAACAACATTTTTGCAAAAGCGGGCTGTGAAATTATGAGAGTGACGCTCCCTGAAAAACACCTCGGCAACATTTACGAAAACAATATTATATATACGTCGGGCGTTCCCGTTCACCGTTTCGAAAAGCCTCAACTTGACGACCCGAACTTTATATGCCGCAATAACCTTATCTTCGATTCCGAAAGAAAAGAAAACGTCGTCTATATAAACGAAGACGGTTTCAGAAACATTTCCGAAATCAAAGAAAAGGGAATGGAGGAAGGCTCGGTCGTTTCGGACCCGCTTTTCAGAGACCCCGAAAACGGCGATTTCGCCCTTTCCGAAAACTCTCCCGCATTCTCCGTCGGCTTTGTCGGATTTGATATTTCCGATGTCGGAATAAGAAAATAATCGGTCGGACTTTTGCATAAAAGTAAAAATTATGCAAAAGTCCGTATTTTTATGTTCTTTTGTGATTTTTCGAATATTCCTTGCGGCTGTGCGAAAAAATTCTGTTGCCGCAAAATGAATTTGTGAAATAATATGCACAAAAACTGTATAATTATTGACAAATATCCCTGTTTCGCGTATAATATCCGCATAAAACAAATTGCGAGGTGCGGAAAATGAAAAAAGAAAATATCAAAAAAGTCGTTCTTGCCTATTCGGGCGGACTTGACACATCTATAATAATCCCTTGGTTAAAGGAAAACTACAATAACTGCGAGGTCATAGCCGTTTCCGGTAATGTCGGTCAGGCGTCGGAACTTGAGGGCCTTGAAGAAAAGGCGATAAAGACGGGAGCGTCGAAAATCTATATTGAAGACCTCACCGACGAATTCGTAAACGAATACGTTATCCCGACCGTCAAAGCGGGGGCTAAATACGAAGAATATCTTCTCGGAACAAGTTTTGCGCGTCCGATAATCGCAAAAAGAATCGTCGAAATTGCAAAAGCCGAGGGCGCCGACGCTATATGCCACGGCTGCACAGGCAAAGGAAACGATCAGGTCCGTTTCGAACTTGCGATAAAGGCTTTCGCTCCCGATATGCCGATTATCGCTCCGTGGCGCGAATGGTCGATAAAGAGCCGTGAAGAAGAGATAGAATATGCCGAAAAGCATAATATTCCTCTTAAAATAAGCCGCGAGACAAACTATTCGAAAGATAAGAACCTCTGGCATCTTTCCCACGAAGGTCTCGACCTTGAAGATCCGGGTAACGAACCGACCTACGAAAAAGAAGGCTTTCTCGAAATGGGAGTTTCCCCGATAACCGCTCCCGACGTCCCGACCTATATAACCCTTGATTTCGAAAAGGGCGTTCCCGTCGCGTTTAACGGCGAGAAAATGAGCGCAAAGGAAATAATCTTAAAACTCAACGAAGTCGGCGGCAAAAACGGTATCGGTCTTCTCGACATCGTCGAAAACAGGCTTGTCGGCATGAAATGCCGCGGCGTTTACGAGACCCCCGGCGGAACTATTCTTTATAAAGCGCTTTCGGTTCTCGAAACTATATGTCTCGATAAATACCTTGCCCATAAAAAACAGGAACTTTCTATAACCTTTGCCGATCTTGTCTATAACGGTCAGTGGTATACCCCTCTCCGCGAAGCGCTTTCCGCTTTTGTCGACAAGGCAATGGAAAACGTAACGGGTAAAGTCCGCCTTAAACTCTATAAAGGAAATATGATAAACGCGGGAGTCTGGAGCCCCTATTCGCTTTACGATCCCGAAATAGCAACTTTTGACGAAGACGACGTTTACAATCAGGCGGACGCCGCGGGCTTTATCAACCTCTTCGGTCTTCCGATAAAGGTTCAGGCTCAGGTAAAAGAAAAGAACAGTAAATAACGGGAGAAACTTATGTCTAAACTTTGGGCGGGCAGATCGTCGGGCGAAATAAATAAGGAAGCGGACGATTTCAATTCGTCGATTTCCGTCGACAGCCGTATGTATAAGCAGGATATAGAAGGCTCGGTTGCCCACGCGAAAATGCTTGCAAAACAGAATATCATTCCCGCGTCCGACGCCGAAAAGATAGTTTCGTCGCTTGAAGAGATCCTTTCGGATATCGAAAGCGGAAAACTTGAGATAGATATGACCGCCGAGGATATCCACACCTTTATCGAGGGGGAACTCACCTCCCGTATAGGCGACGCGGGCAAAAAACTGCATACCGCAAGAAGCCGCAACGATCAGGTCGCCCTTGATTTCAGACTTTATCTGCGCGGCGAATGTGAAAATATCGTAATGCTCCTTAAAAAAGCCATTTCCGCAGTTGTTTGTCAGGCGGAAAAAAATAAGGACGCGATAATGCCGGGATACACCCACCTGCAAAGGGCTCAGCCGATAGTTTTTGCGCACCACCTGCTTGCTTACGCGCAGATGTTTGTAAGGGATATCGGCAGAATCGAGGACGCCGCGAAACGAATGAATTCGTCGCCGATAGGCGCGTGCGCGCTTGCGGGAACGACCTATCCCACCGACAGGCAGTACGAAGCCTCTCTTCTCGGATTTTCCGACGTCATGCAGAACAGCATGGACGCCGTTTCCGACAGGGATTTCGCGGTCGAAATAATGAACGCCTGCTCCCTTATAATGACCCACCTTTCGCGCTTCTGCGAAGAAATTATCCTCTGGTCGAGTTGGGAATTTTCCTTTGTCGAACTTTCCGACGCCTTTACGACGGGTTCGTCGATAATGCCGCAGAAGAAAAACAGCGATATGGCGGAACTTATCCGCGGAAAAACGGGAAGAGTATACGGCGATCAGTTCTCTCTGCTTACCGTCTTAAAGGGGCTTCCGCTTGCATATAACAAAGATATGCAGGAGGATAAAGAACCCGTTTTCGACAGTATCGACACCGTCAAAAAGTGTCTTTCGATCTTTTCTCCGATGATAGAGACGATGACCGTCAAAAAAGAGAATATGTATGCCGCGGCAAAGAAAGGCTTTATAAACGCGACCGACCTTGCGGATTATTTAACCAAAAAGGGCGTGCCTTTCAGAACCGCATATAAAGCCGTCGGAGCGATCGTTTCCGACTGCATAAAAACAGGGGACACCCTCGACACTCTGCCCCTTGAAAAATATAAGGAATACGATCCGCTTTTCGACGAAGATATCTATGAAGAAATTTCGCTCGAGACCTGCGTGAAAAAGCGTATTTCGGAGGGCGGCACCGGACCCTGCTCGGTGGAGCAACAGATTGGAAAGATAAAGAAAATAATCGAATGAAGAAACGGCGACCGAAAATCGCCGTTCTTTTTTACGCCTTGTCCGCATATCATTTATCAGTCACGGAGGTGACGGAATGACAGCGTTTGACGGGGCGGTTTCTTTTTTGCCCGAAACCCTGAAAAAAATACTTGAAAATCTGCCGTCCGACATGAAAAAACGGGCGACGGAAATAAGACTTATAAAAAACGCGCCGCTTTTTCTTGTGACGGCGGACGGCGGAAATTTTCTTTCCGAAAACGGAAAACCGTCGGATTATTACGGCGGATATGTTGTGAGCGAGGCACTTTTTGCGGAGACCGTCCGCAAGATCACGGGCTTTTCCTATTACGCCCACGAAAAAGAGATAGAAAACGGGATAATGACCCTTAAAGGCGGACACCGCGTCTCTCTTTCGGGAAAAGCGGAAATGAAAAACGGAAAACCCGTCATCGTCGGAATTTCATCGCTGTGTTTCAGAATTTCGCGGGATATTTTCGGAGCGTCGGACGCCTTTTTTGAAAAAATAACACGCCCCGAAATTAAAAATACCGTGCTTTTTTCTCCTCCCGACGGCGGGAAAACGACGGCACTCCGCGATATCGCCCGAAAACTGTCGCTTTCGGCTTTGCCTGTCGCCCTTATCGACTGCCGCGGCGAACTTTCAATGGGAAAAAGCAATTTTTATTCCTGCGACGTCCTCGAAAACTATCCGAAAAAAGAGGGGATAGCCCACGCGCTGTCGTCTCTTTCCCCGAAAGTCATAATCTGTGACGAAATCACGCTTTCGGAAGAAGTTTCGAAAATCGAAGAGGGAATGAATTCCGGTGTGAAATTTATCGTATCGGCGCACGCCGAAAACCTTGCGGGGGCGAAAAAACGTCCCGTTGCGGCGGCGCTTCTTTCGCTTTTTTCCTCCGCCGTCTTTTTGGAAAACGGAAAAAATACGGGAAAATTAAAGGAGGTCGTTTTTCTTGATTAAAACCGCTCTGCTTATTTTGCTTTTTTCTTTCTGCTCGTCTTACGGGGTCTTGAAAAACATCGCGACGCAATGCAGAAAACGCAGTCTTGAGGCGGCGAGAGATTCGCTTTTTTATCTTAAAAACGAGATAGAATTTTCGAATTCGGATATATACGAAGCCGCGAAAAAGACCGCGCCGCGCGATAAACTCGGAATGTTCGTCTATCTGCAAAACAAAGCGTTTTCTCCCGAAGAAAACTACCGCTACGCCAAGGAAAAATCGAAAAAACGGCTCTGTTTTAACGCAGGCGACTGGGAAACTCTCGACTCGTTCTTTTCTTCGTTCGGCAGTCTCTGCAAAGAGGCGCAGACCGAAAGCCTGAAAAAAACGCTGTCGGCTCTCGAAAAAAGGCTCGGCGATGCGGAAGAATACTGTGCGAAATATTCGAAACTTTACGCCTCCGCGGGCTTTCTCGTCGGACTTTTTCTCGTCATAATTCTCCTCTGAAAGGAAAATGAAAATGAACACGGACATTCTTTTTCAGATTGCCGCGGTCGGAATAATCGTCGCCGTTTTATGCCAACTTTTAACAAAGGCGGACAGGTCGTCCGAAGCGCTTCTTGTCGGAATAGCGGGGCTTATAATCGTCCTTGTTTCGGTCGTCGGCGAAATAGGCACGCTTTTCGATACTCTGCGCTCCGTTTTCGGGTACTGAAATGAACAAATTCGTTCCCGCCGCGCTTGTCGGGGTAATCCTTTCGCTTCTGATAAAAGACAAAGCCCCGAAAATTTCGTTTGCCGTTTCAGCCGCCTGCGGAGTTCTTATTCTGTCCTCCGTTATCGGCGATATATCCGAAATAATTTCATTTGCGGAAGGCTTTTCCGCTTTTTCGGGCTCTGAAATTTTTTCTCTGCTCTTAAAGGCGACGGGGCTTGCGTATATTGTGGATTTCGCGGCGGACCTCTGCCGCGGCGCGGGGGAGGAGGGAAACGCCAAACGGCTTGAGAATGCGGGGAAAATTGCGATATTGGCGCTTTCTCTTCCGATGCTCACAGGACTTTTCGATAAAGTAAAGGACATATTCTCGTGAAAAAAACACTGATTCTGGTAATCGTTTTTCTGCTGTTTTCGACGGTCTCTTTTTCCGCGGACGAAATTTACGATACCGTAAACGGCGAACTTGAGGGGCTTACCGAATTCTATATTCCCGAAGAGGGAGAAAAGAACGCCGAGCGGTTCGGAGAAACGCTTTCGCGGGAAAATTCCGCGGCTTTCTTCGATATTAAAAAAATACTTTCTTTCGTCCTTGAGAGCGTTCTTTCCGTTTTCGAAGAAGAAAAAGGCGCGTTCGTCTCTCTTCTTGCAATTCTCGTGCTGTCCTTTTTGGCAAAACAGACGGGAAGCGGACTTTCCTCTTCCGCGACGCTTTCGGCGGTTTTCCGTACAGTCTTTCTTTTTTCTGCGGCGGCAGTCTTCTTGCCCGTATTTTCCGAGGCTCGGAACTGCGCCGAAGTCGGGGAGCAACTTTCCGCCTGCGCGTTGTCCTTTTTGCCTGTTTTTTCCGCGGTGACACCCTCTTCGGCGGCGCTTGCCGAGGAAAGTTCCGTCGGCGGGCTCGTCGTTTTTTCAACGGAACTTTTTTCTTTCCTTTTTTCGACGGTCGTTCCCGTTCTGTGTTCGGTCTTTATCGCGGCGGGTTTTGCCGCAGGGCTTACGGGGGAACGCGGCATCTCAAAAGCGGCGGCGACCGTGAGAAACGTTACGGTGGCGGCGGTGACCGTTTTCTGCTTTGCCGTGACCTCTCTTCCGGAATTGTGGCAGGGGCTTTTTTCGGGCGGGGAAACGGTCGTGAAAAAAAGTCTCAAATTCGTGCTTTCCTCGTCCGTTCCTGTAGGCGGCGGATTTCTTACCGACGGACTCGACTCTGTATTTTCCGCCGCTTCCGCAATAAAGAAAAGTTGCGGTTCGTTTTTTACGGTGATCGCAATTCTTACCGCCGCACTGCCCGTCGCGCGTCTTGCGGTCTTTACCGTTCTTTTCAGACTTTCGTCCGCGGCGGCTTCGGCTTTCGACAGCGGACCTCTGGAGTGCTTTCTGTCGTCGGCGTCCGACGCCTGCGCCGTTATTCTGGCGTTCGTTTCGGCGTGCCTTATCGTCCTTTCGACGCTCACCGTTTCTCTTTCCGCGATAGGAGGCGGCTATGGATAAAACTGTGCTTGCCGAAGTCGTCGCAACGATCCTTGCGGGCGGGATAATGACTTTGATATTCCCCGACGGAAAGTTCGGAAATCTCCTGAAAATGCTTGCGGGATTCGCCGTCGCGGTCGGGATAATCTCGGTTTTTCAGGGCTTTTCGTTTTCTCTTCCCGAATTTTCGGAATACGAACCCGAAACCGACAGGTCGACCGTCGGAGTTGTTGCGGCGCTTGCAAAAAAAGAAGCCGAAAAGACCGTTTCGAAGTATGCCGAAGCTTTCGAAGTCGAAGTGTCGGTCGTTTCGGTAAACGATTCTTTCTATGTCGAAAAAATAACGGTATATCCCGTAAAATGCGAAAACGAAGAAGAAATGGTCTCGGAACTCAAAAAAGAATTCGGGCTTCCGTCGCTCGGGGTTTCGGTCATAAAAAAGGAAGGAACGGAATAGTATGGACAGAGGTTTTTCTCAGCGGATAACAAAAAAACTCATTCCGGGAAAAAACGTCGGGAAATATCTTATCGCGGCGGCGGGCGTCGTCTTTCTTCTGATACTGTTTTCCGATCTTCTTTTGCCGAAGACTTCCGAAACGGAAAAAACACAGTCGGATTATATTTCAAGGCTCGAAGAAAAACTCGAAACGGTCCTTTCCGAAACGAAAGGGGTGGGTCCCTGCGAAGTCGTGATAACCGCAGTCGGCGGCAACGAATACGTCTACGCCACCGAGAAAACCGACAAAAGTAAAAGCAGTGTTTCGGGGGAGAAAACGCAGACCGACACCGATATAAAAACGAACGTCAAGACGGTAACGGAACAGCGCAGCGAAAAGCCGCTCGTCGAAAAAGAAATTTATCCCGAAATTCAGGGCGCGGTCATCGTCTGCAAAGGCGGAGGTTCGGGAAAAATAAGGGCTGAAGTTACGGAAATCGCGTCGACCCTTCTCGGCATTTCCTCGGATAAAATAGTCGTCGGAGAAAAAAAGTAAAAATTTTGAGGTTGGTGGATAAAATGAAAAAAATACGGTTTTTGATCCTCGGTCTTTCGGTCGTCCTCTGCATTGCCGTTTTTGTCAACTGGGACAGGATATCCGCAGGTATAAGCAACAGGGAGACCGATAAGGCGATAGGTTCGGAAACTTATGTTTCCGGCGAAAGTTATTTCGAATCGGCGAAATATTCCCGCGACAGGGTCCGCAATGAGACCGTCTCTGCCTTAAAAGAGATGGCTGCCGACGAAAAAGCGGACGCCGAAACGAGAAAAACGGCGGAAAACGATATCTCCTTTTACGCGAAAGCCGCCGAAACGGAAAGCAGTATAGAAAATCTCGTAAAGGCGAAAGGCTTCTCGGAGTGCGTGGCGTTCGTCGGAAAAGACAACGTAAGCGTAGTCGTCGAAAACAAACTTACCGCAGAGGACGCAGCGAAGATAACCGATATCGCAATAGGACAGACGGGTTTTGAATACAGCGCTGTCAAAATTATAGAACTCGCGTCCGAAAAATCGCAGTAAAAAGGTAAAAAAACTATGAAAATTCGGTTGCGGGGGTTGGCAAAAACAAATTTTTGTGCTATACTTAAATCAGTATACTGTCAACAATGAGGAAGTGCGGACTTTTCCGCTTCTCTTAGGAGGTTTAGCAATGGACGAATATGTAAACGGAACAGTGAAAATATCCGAAGACGTCATAGTTAAGATAGCACAGACCGCAGCCTGCGAAATAGAGGGGGTTGCCCGTATCTGTCCGAAAGCGGTAAAATCGCAGAAAAATTCAAAAGGTATAATCTTTGAGAAAAACGAAGACGGAAGTCTTTCGATAACCGTCCAGATCGCGGTCGCCGAAAATTATAAGATAATCGAAGTTTCCGAAAAGGTTCAGGACCACGTTGCGGAATCCGTAAACACGATGACGGGAATAACCGTAAAGCAGGTAAACGTCAACGTTACGGGGCTGGGCGACGGCAGATAGGAGAAAGTATGGTAAGGACCAGGGCGAGAGAAAACGCGTTTCTTCTGCTGTTTCAGACGTCTTTTGACGGTGCCGACGTTTCCGATATCCTTTCGGCGAACGCCGAGGTCGGAGAAATAGAGACCGACGAATTCTGCGAAAAACTCATAAACGGCGTTCTCGGAAACAAAGACGAAATAGACGCCGTTATCGAAAAACATCTTAAAAACTGGAAAAAAGAAAGACTGTCGAAAACCGCTCTGACGGTCCTCCGTCTTGCGGTCTACGAAATGCGTTTCTGCGACGATGTGGACGACGGGGTCGCTATTTCTCAGGGCGTCGAACTTATGAAGAAATACGACGAAGAGAAGGGCGCTTCCTTTGTCAACGGAATCCTCGGAAGCATATCGAGAGACGGCGATGAGTGAGACAAGGGCGATAACCGTCCGACAACTCAATTTTTACGCGAAAAGTCTTCTTGAGGGAGACAGGAACTTAAAAAACATAACCGTCGAAGGCGAAATTTCGGGGTTTGTCTTAAATTCAAGGAGCGGACACGCTTATTTTACCTTAAAGGACGAATTCTGTCAGGTCAGAACGGTTATGTTCGCCTCGAATTTTGCGACTCTTTCCTTTATGCCCGAAAACGGAATGAAAGTTCTCGTCCGCGGTAAAATTTCTCTTTACGAAAGAGACGGACAGTTCCAATTAAACGCCGTCAAGATGACGGAAAGCGGAATAGGCGACTGCTACGCCGAATTTCTGCGCCTTAAAGAAAAACTTGATAAAGAAGGACTTTTTTCTTCCGAATATAAAAAGCCGCTTCCGCGTTATCCGCGGAATATCGGGCTTATAACCTCTCCTACGGGGGCGGCGTTGCAGGATTTCATAAACGTAACGAAAAAGCGTTTCCCGTCCGTAGTTCTCACCGTTTACCCCGCGGCAATGCAGGGAGAAAACACGGTCGACGACGTTATTTCGGGTCTTGATTTTTTTGATAAGAACCCCGTCGACTTAATCGTGATAACGAGGGGCGGCGGAAATTACGAAGACCTTGCCGTCTTTAACGACGAAAGGCTTGCGAGACGCGTTTTTTGCGAGCGGATACCCGTCGTTTCGGCGATAGGTCACGAAATAGACTATACGGTGCTTGATTTTGTCGCCGATCTCCGCGCTCCGACTCCGTCGGCTGCCGCAGAAACGGTGACTCCCGATATTACAGCCGAGAGATATTCCGTTTTGTCTCTCGGAAAACGCATTGAAAACGGAATGAAAAATCTGCTTGAGCGGCAGAAAGCGATTTTGCGCGCCGCCGAAAGCGGAATAGATATCTCAAAAAGACTTGCTTCCGAAAATCAGCGGCTCGACGGTCTTTATTCGAGAATAACCGCGGCGGAAAACAACGCCGTCCGCGCCGAAAAAATAAAACTTTCGGGGCTTGCGGAAAAAATAAACGCCTTAAACCCTCTTTCGGTCCTTGCCCGCGGCTTTGCCGTAGTGTCAAAGGACGAAAAGCCGCTCTTTTCTGCTTCGGAAGTAAAAGCGGGGGACAGGCTTTCGGTAAAATTAAAGGACGGGGTGATTGATTGTGCCGCAGAAAAAATCAGAACAGAAAACTTATGAAAACGCAGTGACGCGTCTTGAAGAGATAGCGGCGGAAATGGAAGACCCCGCGCTTCCGCTCGAAAAATCTTCGGAACTTTTCGAAGAGGCGGTTTCCCTTATTGCTTTCTGCAACGAAAAATTAAAAGACGTCGAACTCAAGATTCAAAAGATAAACGCTGAAAAGGATATATAAAATGCCCGAGAAGGTTTTTGAAGAATATCTGAAAAAAATAAACGGTTCGCTTGAAAAATACATTCCCGAAGACGGAACCGACCTCACGGACGCGATGAGATACAGTCTTCTTGTCGGCGGAAAAAGGATACGTCCCGTTTTAACGCTTGCGTTCTGCGAACTTATGGGCGGAGACGCCGAAAAGGCACTGCCGTTTGCGTGCGCCGTCGAAATGGTCCATACCTATTCCCTTATTTTCGACGACCTGCCGGCAATGGATAACGACGATATGCGCCGCGGAAAGCCGTCGAACCATAAAGTTTTCGGAGAGGCAATGGCTATGCTCGGAGGTTTGGGACTTCTGTCAAAGGCGTTCGAACTTACAACAGCGTCCCCCGTGCTTGCGGGTATCGACACCGAAACAGCTCTGAAAGCCGCAAATCTTCTTTCAAGGGCGTCGGGACTTGACGGAATTCTTCCGGGTCAGGCTTTCGATATCGAAAACGACGGAACGAAAACGCTTTCTTACGAAGAAGTCCTCAAAATCCATAAACTCAAGACCTCCGCAATGCTCGAAGCCGCAGTGCTTCTCGGCTGTCTTGCCGCTGGCTCGGACGACAAAACGCAGGCGAAAGCAAGAGAATACGCCGTCAACGTCGGTCTTGCGTTTCAGATAAGGGACGATATCCTCGACGTTATCGGCAATTCCGAAAAAATGGGGAAAACGCTCGGAAAAGACAAGACCGAGCGGAAAACGACTTTCGTCGACGTATTCGGCGTTGAAAAATCGCAGGAGTATGTCGTTGAATATACGGAAAAAGCAAAAAAAATACTTTCCGAATTTGAAAATAACGGTTTTCTCATGTATCTTACCGATATGCTTTGCACAAGAGAAAACTGACGGAGAACCAAATGTCTTTTATAACAGATTTTTTCAGGGCGTTTTTCGCGAACCACGTTTTGGTCGCCGCTCTTCTCGGCTGGCTTGTTGCCCAGGTCATGAAAGGGCTTATCGCCTTTGCACAGAATAAAAAAATGAACTGGGACAGGTTCTGGGGTTCGGGCGGCATGCCGTCGTCCCACTCGGCGCTTGTCACGTCTCTTGTCGCGTCGATCGCGATAAAAGAGGGGGGAATATCCTCCGAGGCGTTCGCTATAGCGCTTGTTTTCGCTTTCGTTGTTATCTATGACGCGACCGGAGTCCGTTTCGAGACCGGCGAACAGGCGAAAATATTAAACAGAATGAACCGAGAACTTGCGCAGGACGAAAAACTCTTTGAAAGAGATTTCAAAGAACTTGTCGGACATACGAAATTACAGGTGTTCGCAGGCTCCGTTTTGGGAGTCGTCGTCGCAGTTCTTTACTGGTGCATTTTTGTTCATTAACTTTGATTAAAATTTGATGACGCAGTATCCTAGTCGTTCGTATCAGTTACCAGGGCGGGGCTAAAAATCCGTCGAAGGGCACACCGATGAAACTTCTTGTGTTTGCTTCTTACGCCCAGTTTGGGGTGGATGCTGGAAGGTAGAATGCCGGGCAGCCATAACGGCATATGTCACTGTTCCGTCATTCGTGGAGACCTGTTCTCGTGATTTCGGGAAATTTTTTCCGAAGTTACGGCTCAGGATTAAACCTGCAATGCGGTCGGCCTCTTTGAGGTTCGGGCTGTGTGCAGAGTAGCCTGTCTTGAGTGAATACAGCGGATACGCTGTTCGGAGTATTTTTCCGCGGCCACGGAAAATGCTCTCTGAGCGTTGAAATTGTATTTGCAAAAGAGACTAAGAATTGTTTACGACCGTTGAGGAAAACTCCTAGGCTGAATACGTCCGAGGGATTGCAGTACGGGCTGAGTGGCAATCAAGTCATACAGTCGGCGACGCTGTATCATGCCTTTTGAAGGGAAACCGCTCCGCCGGCGACGGGGAGTAAGGCACGGGGAAACCTACTTGACCTAAGCCGTAAGATTTACTTCGGACGTTGTCATCAATTTTAATATATTTTAAGGAGACTGCAATGGATAATCAGACCCCTTCCCCGAGGGAAGAGGAACAAAAGAAAAAACCTAAAAAGAAATCCGCTGCGGGCTGGATAGTAAAGGTCTTTATAATGTCCTTTGCGATTTCCGCCGCTCTTTCGGTGGTTTCGGAAACCGCGACATCGGAACTCAATGTTTTTGTCGCGATAATAATTCTGCTGCTTTTTATTTTTACGGGTATTATCTTCGATATAATAGGCGTTTCGGTAACGACCGCAAACCCGACGACCTTCAACTCAATGGCGGCAAAAAAGGTAAAAGGTGCGAAGACCGCTCTGTGGTGCACCTCGAATTCCTCCGTCATCTCAAACTTCTGCAACGACGTTATAGGAGACATCGCGGGAATAGTCAGCGGTTCGATGGGTTCGGTCATTTCGATGTCCCTTTCCGCTGTTTTTAACATTCCCATTCTTGCCGTTTCTCTTGTCGTGACAGGACTTATTTCCGCTTTTACCATCTCGGGCAAGGCGATAGGCAAGGGAATAGCGATGAAAAACAACGACTCGATAGTCTTTTTCATTGCTAAAATAATCAGTATTTTCAAAAGGGAAAAATAATGGAAAGACTTGATATCTTTCTTTTTTCGGTCGGAAAAGCGAAAAGCCGCGAGCAGGCGAAAAGCCTTATTTCCGAGGGAAACGTCACCGTAAACGGCGCGAAAATAACAAAACCCGCGTTCAAGGTGTCCGAAAACGACGAAGTTTCGGTGCTTTCTTCTCCGAAATATGTCGGCAGAGGCGGTCTTAAACTCGAAAAAGCCTTAAATGTCTTCGGTATAAACGCCGAAAATAAAATATGTCTTGATGTCGGCGCGTCGACAGGCGGATTTACCGACTGTATGCTCCAAAACGGAGCGGAAAAAGTCTACGCTCTCGATGTCGGACACGGACAACTCGATGAAAAACTGAAAACCGACCCTCGCGTTATAAACCTTGAGGGTACTCATATAAAAGACCTTTCGGAAGAAATGCTCGACGGGAAAACCCCCGAACTTGTTTCGGTCGACGTCTCATTTATATCTCTCGAAAAGGTCCTGCCGTATATCGTTCCTTTCATGTCGGAAAAAACCGACCTTGTCTGCCTTTTCAAACCTCAGTTTGAGGTCGGGAAAACAAACAAAGGCATTGTCCGACGCGAAAAGGAAATGGTTTCGGCGCTCAAAAAGTTTATTTTGTTTCTTCCCGACGTCGGGCTTTGCGTAAAGGGGCTCGACTTCTCTCCGATAAAAGGCGGGGACGGAAATACCGAATTTTTATTATATCTGAAACCCGGCGGCGACAGTTCGCCTTTCGATGTTGAAAAAACAGTCGCCGAAGCGGTTGCGGGCAGGTGAGGAAATGAAAACGGCGCTTATATCAAACCCGATAAAAGACGTCGGGTTTGCGTGCGCGGCAAAGGTCGCCGAATATCTTCTGTCAAAAAACGCGGAGGTCTTTTCCGATAAAGACGGGATATTTGCGGGCGTAAAAAAACTGCCGCTTGAAGAATGTGTTAAAAGGTCCGACGTCGTGATAACCGTCGGCGGGGACGGAACTATTCTGCACGCCGCCTCTCTTTCCGCAAAAGCGGGAGTTCCTCTTCTCGGCATAAACCTCGGTAAAGTCGGATATATGGCGGAGATAGAACCCGACGAACTCTTTTTGCTGGACAGGCTTTTCGATAAAAAGTATACGTCCGAAAAGCGTATGCTTCTCGACGCAAAGGTAATAAGAAACGGCAAAACCGTTTTCGCGGCGACCGCCCTTAACGACGCCGTTATTTCAAGGGGCAGAAAACTCCGAATGTCGAACATCTCGCTTTACGAGAGAAACAACCATATCTGCGATTACGTCACCGACGGACTTATTTTTTCAACGCCGACAGGTTCGACGGCTTACACTCTTTCTGCGGGAGGTCCGATAACCGACCCCGCTCTCGACTGCATAATCTCAACGCCGATATGCGCTCATTCGCTGTCGAATTCCCGCCCGATAGTCTTCAATCCCGAAGTGACTCTGCGGTGCGTTATAAATACCGATAACGAAGCGTATTTTTCCGCAGACGGCGGAGAGGAATTCATTCTTGAAAAAAACGATGAGGTGGAAGTCGGAAGATCGTCTCTCGACCTTGTTCTTATACGGCTCAAAGAGGGTACTTTTTACGGAAAACTCGCCGAAAAATTAAAATAGCGGAGGAAATATGAAAGCGAAAAACAAACGCCATGCGGCAATTCTCGATCTTATCAGGGATAAAAACGTCGAAACTCAGGACGACCTTACCGCGCTTCTTTCGGAAATGGGGATAAAAGCCACTCAGGCGACCGTTTCGAGAGATATAAAAGAACTTCATCTTGTAAAAGTGCTCGATAAAAATACGGGCGGATACAGATATGAACAGAGAGGCATTTCGGACAGCACGAACACGATTTTGCCGTCGAAGTCTTCGGGGATTTTGCGCGACGGTATCATAAGTTTCAACCTCGCGCAGAACCTTGTCATAATCAAATGTTATAACGGAATGGCGAACGCCGTCTGCGAAGCCCTCGACGTCGCAAAACTTCCCGAAATAATCGGAACCATTGCGGGCGAAAACACCATTTTTGTAGCGACGGCATCGGGCGAAAGCGCCGTAATGCTTAAAGAGGATATGCAGAAACTTATTTCCGGCGGAAAATAAACCGCATTTTTTCGGAGGGGAGGGGATATCTTGCTTAAAAGTCTTCATATAGAAAACATAGCCGTGATCGAAAAGGCGGATATATCCTTCGACGTCGGTTTTCAGGTCATAACAGGCGAGACCGGAGCCGGAAAAAGCATACTTATAGATTCGATAAACTTCATTTTAGGCAACCGCGCAAACCGCGAAATAATAAGAACAGGCTGTGAAAAAGCGGTCGTTTCGGCGGTCTTTTCGGACGTTTCCGCAGAGGTCAAGAACAAACTTTCGGAATACGGAATAGACTGCGACGACGACCTTATAATCCAGCGAAATTTTTCTCTTGACGGCAAAAACACCGCAAGGATAAACGGACTTCCCGCCACCCTGTCGATGATAAGGGATATCGGAAACCGCCTTGTCTCATTTCACGGTCAGCATGAAAATAACAATCTTCTCGATAATTCCTATCATCTTTATTACCTCGACGCTTTTGCCGCAAACGCAAAGGAACGCGGGGAATATCTTGAAAGTTATAAAAAGGTCCGCTCTCTGCAAAAGGAACTCCGCAAACTGAATCTGAGCGAAAAAGAGCGCGAGATCCGACTTGAAACGCTTGCGTTTACCGTCGACGAAATAGAAAAAGCAGGACTTTCCTACCCGAAAAACGGGGAAGAGGACGAAGAAACAAGACTTACAAAACTTCAGACCGTCCTTTTCAATAAAGAACATCTTCGGGAATATTCCGATGCGGCATGGGAAAAACTTGCGGGCGACGGCGGCGCGTTAGCTTTGCTTTACGAGGTGCTTCAGTCTCTTTCCCATATTTCAGGATACGACGGGAGACTTGCCGAGATAGAAAAAAACGCGGAACAGACCTACACTCTTGCCGAAACCGTCAAAGACGACCTTCGCGATTTCAGATACGAAATGTTCGGAGAGGGAGAAACGCTGTCTCTTGACGAAGTTGCCGAAAGGCTTTCGCTTTTCGAACGGCTTGAGAAAAAATATCATAAATCGTTTTCCGAACTTCTTCCCTATAAAGAAGAGTGCGAAAAGGAACTCGAACGTCTTTCCGAAAGCGAAAAGAATACCGAAGAACTCAAGGAAACGCTGCGCGCGGAGATAAGAGATCTTCGCGAAAAGGCGGCAAAACTTACGGAATCAAGACGGACCGCAGGCGAAAAACTTTCCGAAAGAATAGTTTCGGAATTGAAATTTCTGGATATGCCGTCGGTCGCTTTCGAATGTAAGATAACAGAAACGGAGCCTTCCGAAAAAGGCTTTGACGCCGTTGAATTCTTAATGTCGGCAAACCCCGGCGAAGAGCCGAGACCGATAGCGAAAATCGCGTCGGGCGGCGAACTTTCGAGAATAATGCTCGGAATAAAAAGCGCGCTTTCCGACGCCGAAGACTCTCCGACCCTTATTTTCGACGAGATAGATACGGGAGTTTCGGGCAGGACGGCTCAGAAGATAGCCTTAAAACTTGCCCTTCTTTCAAAGAACCGTCAGGTCCTCGTCGTTACCCACCTTGTCCAGATGGCGGCAATGGGCGACGGACATCTTTTAATAAGCAAAAAAACCGAAAACGGAAAAACCTATACCGAAGTGAAAAAACTTTCCGAAGAAGAAAGAGTTTCGGAGATCGCCCGTATTCTCGGCGGCGTCGATATAACCGAATCTATTCTTTCGACGGCAAGGGAAATGCTCGCCCTTTCTTCGGAACTTAAGAATAAACACCTTAAAAAGTAAAAAATCACCACGAACGGAGTTTTATAAATGGCAAAAGAACTTTCAAAGGTCTACGACCCGAAATCTGTCGAAGACAGAATCTATGAATTTTGGAACGACAACGGCTATTTCAAAGCATAAAGAGATCCCGAAAAGAAACCTTTTACGATAGTCATTCCGCCGCCGAACGTCACGGGACAGTTGCACATGGGCCATGCGTTCGACGAGACTTTGCAGGATATCCTTATCCGCTATAAGAGAATGTGCGGCTATTCCGCTCTCTGGCTTCTCGGAACCGACCACGCGGGCATTGCGACCCAGATAAAGGTCGAAGAAGTTTTGAGAAAAGAAAAAGGACTTACCCGTCACGACCTCGGCAGAGAGGAATTCTTGAAACTCGTCTGGGCATGGAAAGAAAAATACGGAAGCACCATAATAAACCAACTTAAAAAGATAGATTCTTCCTGCGACTGGTCGCGTCTCCGTTTCACGATGGACGAGGGCTGTTCCGCCGCGGCAATGGAAAACGTAATGGCTCTCATCACCCAGATCCGTCAGGTCCGCACTTCGATGAACGTCCTGGCAAACAAAAAAACGAAACTTTATATCGAAAGCGAAAACTCGGCGGTTTACGCCTCCGGTGCGGAATTCTTAAAGAGACTTGCAGGCTCGTCCGAAGTATTCTTTAACGAAAAATGCGACGGAAAGACCGTTCCGGTTGTCACCTCCGACGCAAAGGCCTTTATTCCGATGGACGAACTTGTCGACATCGAAAAGGAAAAGGCAAGGCTCCGCAAGGAGATAGAAAGACTTCAGGGCGAGATAAAGAGAATAGACTCGAAACTTTCGAACGAAGGCTTTGTCTCAAAAGCGCCGCAAAAGGTCGTCGACGCCGAAAAAGCAAAGAAAGAAACTTACGAAAAGCAACTTTCGAACGTCGAAAAAGTCTACGCCGAACTGTAAAAACGAGATTTTCGACGGGCAGGGACAAATGCCCCTTTGCCGAACGAATATTTTTCGGTTTTGGAAAATAGAATAAGGGCTGTAAAGAAATTTGCAGCGATAGGCAGAGAAGACTAAACTTTTCTCTGCCCGATATCCGCCTTTAGCTCAGTTGGATAGAGTATCAGATTCCGATTCTGAGGGTCGAGGGTTCGACTCCCCCAAGGCGGGCCAGGAAAAAGCACTTGCGGAAGCAAGTGCTTTTTCCAATGAAGCACACCTTACGGTGTATGAAAAATGAAGCAGGGTTTCACCCTGTGAAGAGCGGTGTTGCTACACAGAGAGGAGAATAGTGCTTCGCTTCATGTGAGCGTAGCGAACGCTTCACGTCAGCAAGGTTGCTGCTTCCTGTTGCGAGGCAATGCTTCATTGACAAATATTTATCAAAATGATATACTTTTGCCGTAAGGTGGTGTTTCTGTGTCCAATGATAAACTTTCCGAACTGTCTATGGAATTTGCCGTTCAGATAATTAAACTTGTAAAACAGCTAAAAGAGCGGAGAGAAAGTATTATATCCAATCAAATCGGCAGGAGCGGCACATCAATCGGAGCGAATATCCGTGAAGCAAAATATGCACACAGCATATCTGATTTTATATCAAAATTGCAGATATCTCTTAAAGAAGCAAGTGAAACAGGGTATTGGCTGGAACTACTGTATAAAACAAATTATATAGACGCCGAACAGTATTCACTTCTCGAAAGTAAATGTAAATCCCTGAGAGCGATGCTTGTATCTTCGATAAATACAGCAAAAAAGAACATGACCGAATAGTTTTTAATAACATGATTGAACGTCCCTCAAAAAAATCCTGCATAAATATTGACAAATAACACTTTTTTTGTTATAATTACAGATATTACAAAGAGACCGAAAGGGGAACAGAAAATGAAAAAGTTTTTGGCAGTTGTTATGTGCCTTTGCTTTGTAGCAACTATGTTCGTTGCCTGCGGAGAAACAAAGACAAATGACGAAAAAACATGGGTAATCGCAACAGACACGGTTTTCAAGCCTTTTGAATACACCGACGCTTCCGGCAAGTTCGTAGGTATCGACGTTGATATCCTTGCCGCCGTTGCAGAGGATCAGGGCTTCAAATACGAACTCAAGAGCCTCGGTTGGGACGCTTCCATCGCCGCTTGTCAGTCTAATCAGGCGGACGGAATGATAGCGGGCGCTTCGATAAACGAAAAGAGAAAGAGCGAAGGCTGGATATTCTCCGACGGATACTTCACCTCGACCCAGTCGATGGTCGTTTCTTCCGATTCCGATATCAAATCCTTTGACGACCTTAAAGGCAAGACCGTTGCCGTCAAAATCGGAACAATGGGTGCTACTTACGCCGACGAACTTAAGGATAAATACGGATTTTCGATAATCTCTCTCGAAGACAGCCCGACAATGTATCAGACCGTCATCGGAGGTCAGGCAGTTGCTTGCTTCGAAGATACTCCGATTATGGTAACTTCCATTAAAGACGGAAATCTTCCCCTTAAAATAGTTGAAGGTTCCGCAAACGAAGGTTCCGATTACGGACTTGCGGTTTTCTCTGCCGATAAACAGGAACTCCTCGATCTGTTCAATAAAGGACTTGCAAACATTAAGGCGAACGGCAAATACGACGAGATAATCGCCAAATACCTCGGTTGATAAAATAAAATTTCAGCTGTGACGCGGAACGCCGTGAAAACGGTGTTCCGCTTGCATTATGAAAGGAGTTTGAACGGTGCTTAAAATACTTGCCGATTACGGACAACTTTTGCTTACCGCAATGGGGCATACCCTGCTTCTTGCGTTGCTGAGCCTTGTTTTTGCCTGCATAATCGGTCTTTTCTTCGGACTTCTGAGCGTTACGAAAAGTAAAGTCTGCCGTGCGATATATACGGTGTTTGTCGATATAATCCGCGGCGTTCCTATGATAGTCCTTGCGTTTTTCGTTTTCTTCGGTGTTCCTCAGTTCTTCAAAGGCATCGGCGTCCCGCTTACCTTTTCGGGACTTCAGGCAGGAACGATATGTCTTTCGCTTAACTGCGGCGCGTATATGGCGGAAATAATAAGAGCGGGAATTCAGTCGGTCGATAAAGGACAGACGGAAGCCGCGCGCAGCCTCGGTCTTCCGCAGTGGAGAACAATGCAGCGCGTCGTTATGCCGCAGGCGATTAAAACGATGATCCCGAGCATTATCAATCAGTTTATAATAACCCTTAAAGATACTTCTATCCTTTCGGTCATAGGTTTCCCCGAACTTGTAAACAGCGCGAAAAACGTTATCGCCATAAACTTCAAATCGGCTGAAACATGGACGATAGTCGCGATAATGTATATAATCATAATCACGATCCTTTCGAAAGTCGCAAAGGTCGTCGAAAGGAGGCTCCACCGTGGCAGTTAACAGAGAAAACGTAAAAATTCACGTTGAAAATCTCGAAAAACGTTTCGGAGACCTCGAAGTATTAAAGGACATTTCGACGGATATTTACGAAGGCGAAGTCGTCGTTGTCATAGGTCCTTCCGGCAGCGGTAAATCAACGTTTTTAAGATGCCTTAACAGACTTGAAGAAAGTTCGGGCGGCGAAATTATCGTTGACGGTTATAATATTTCGCATAAGGGCGTAAATATAAATAAAATGCGTGAAAATATCGGAATGGTTTTTCAGCATTTCAATCTTTTCAATAACCTCAATGTCTTAAAAAATCTTATGCTTGCTCCCGTTGACTTAAAAAAGGCGACAAAAGAGGAGGCAAAAAAACAGGCGCTCCAGATGCTCGAAAAAGTCGGGCTTTCCGATAAAGCCGACGCTTTTCCGTCTCAACTTTCGGGCGGACAGAAACAGCGTGTCGCAATCGCCCGCGCGCTCTGTATGAACCCCGATATCATGCTCTTCGATGAGCCGACGTCCGCTCTCGACCCCGAAATGGTCGGAGAAGTGCTGCAGGTCATGAAACAACTTGCCGCGGACGGCATGACAATGGTCATAGTTACCCACGAAATAGGCTTTGCGCGCGAGGTCGCCGACCGTGTAATATTCATGGACGGCGGATATATTGTCGAAGAGGGAACGCCCGCGGAAGTCTTCTCCTCCCCGAAGGCTCAGAGGACCAAAGATTTCCTTGACAAAGTTTTGTAAATTCTGTAAAAATACTTGACAAATTTCATCGATATTGATATACTGAAAATGTTCAGCGGACAACTGTAAACACTTTTTGAAAAGGAGAGAAAAACAATGAAAAACAACAAAATCAAACTTTCTGTCTTGATTACTCTTGTTCTCTGTATGGTCGTTTCTTTCGCTATGCCGATAATGACTTCTGCGACCGAAACCACCGAACAGGAAAGAGTTATTTCGGATCTTCAGAATATCCGTGATTACGCAGACGGAGTTGTAAAACCCGGAAATGTTCCCCCTTCAAAGGTCGCTACCAATGCAAAAACCGATTTTGATACCGTAAATCAGGACATTTTCGGTAAGGGCCTTGTCGAAGGTCTCGATATCCTTATTAAGAACTATAAGGCTGATCCCTCCGACAGAAATCTTCAGGATATAGCCCTCTTCCTTGAAACATGGATGTGGGGCGGACATGACGCGGAAGTAATCTTCCTTACAGACAAACTTTTCGGTTATTTCTACGATTTTTCAAAACTTATCGAAGAAAAAGACCTTAGAAAAGTGGCAAAAGCAGACGAACTTGCTTTTGTATGGCCGATGTCTCTTAAAGATAAAGATAAACCTGATTCGGGATATCTTTACACCTTTGCAAAACGTTTCATAACCAATACCGATACATATAAAGATTTCTATGCAAACTCCAAAGTGGGCGATGATAAAGGCATCAACGGCCTCTTCGAACACTTTCTGACCCTTGATCCGGATCTTTATGTGGCGGGCAGAGATGCTAATACTCAGATCATAAAGGATAAAATCGAAGAAACCAAGGCTGCAATGAATACTGCGGCAACTGCCAAAGACGCCTATGAATACCTCAAGGCTTTTATGGAATTTATAAATACAGACGGCCACATGCTTCTTAAATCCGCCTCCGAATCATACAGACTTATTGCTGAATTGGATTATATTGCAAACAATATAAATGACGGAGACGCAGAACTTCTTGAGGGCATCAAAGAGTATAAAGAAGTGCTTTCCGAAGAACTTGAAACAAAGGATACATACGGTTTCAGAGAGTATCCTATTTCGGGAATAGTTCAGTACAGACCTTCCGCACAGGCAACATCTTTTACCGAAGACTCGAAATCCTACTCTGAAAAATTCGACCGTCTTAACGGAGAGGTACAGGCTGCAATAGAAGAATATGCCGTAACCGTTTCCGATTTCGACGCGCGTATCGCAGGCTTTACCTACGATGATCCGTATCCCCCGATAGACAACGGCAACAACGGAAATAACAACAATAATAACGGAAACAACATAAAGAAACCCGACAACACCGCAGACGCTCTTACCGCAGTCCTTGCAGTAACCGCAATCGTCTCCGCAGGCTGTGCCGTTGTTCTTGTTAAAGCAAAGAAAAACTATAACAGATAATTATCTGATTTGAAAAAAAGAAGCCCGTTTCGGGCTTCTTTTTTTGCGGTTCATATCCAAAGAGAAAATGGTTTTGTCACACTGCTTATACTTTACAGCAGTAGATTTTTTTACAATTCGATGTTATAATGTATTCTGATATCAGCAATTGCGGAGGTTTACCATGAAAATAAATGATTTTAAGTTGGAATGCTATTTCGGGAAATATGAGTTTACAGCGCCTTATCTGCTTACACAGTCGGATTGTGAATCCATGCGTACCGAGGAATTGCTTTCTCTGGAACCGGGAGCAAAAGAGGAATATCTGAAACTGTGGCTCGGATATACGGAAACATGGGGGGATCCTGAACTCCGCAGTATCATTGCTTCGCTTTATCGGGATATGAAAGCGGAAAATGTGCTGGTTTTTCACGGTGCACAGGAAGCGATTTTCGGTTATATGAATATAATGCTCGATCCCGGCGACCACATGATAGCCATGTACCCGAACTATCAGTCTGCCTATGAGGTAGCCAATTCCGTTCCCGGCTGCACCGTATCCAAATGGCATCTTCACGATGACGGTGAAAGATGGGTAATTGATTTCGAAGAACTTGAAACTCTGATTCAGCCGAATACAAAACTGATTGCCGTCAATACACCGAACAATCCGACAGGATACACCTTCACGAATGAGGAAATCGAAACTCTTTGCGATATCTGCCGCAGACACAATATTTATCTGTTTTCCGATGAAGTATATAAGGGCTTGGAAACGGACGGAGAAAAGCGGGATTGGATCGCAGACCATTATGAAAAAGGCGTTTCTCTCGGCGTCATGTCCAAAGCCTACGGACTGGCGGGACTTCGTGTCGGCTGGCTTGCAACAAAGGATATTGACACGCTTGAAAAGGTGGTTAAGTTCAAGCACTATATGAGTATCTGCGATTCCGCACCCTCCGAATATCTTTCAAAGATTGCATTAAAGCATGGCGATATGCTGCTTAAACGAAGCACTGATCTGATTCGTGAAAACATTAAGTATGCAGACGCTTTTTTTGAACGGCATACGGATCTTTTCAGCAAGCGTCCTATTTCCTGCGGCCCGGTTGCTTTCCACAAGTTGCTTATAGATATGCCCGTTAAAGATTTCTGCCAAACGGCAGTGGACAAAAAAGGTGTTCTTCTTTTGCCTGCCGATATTTATGATGTTGAAGGTCAGTATTTCAGAATGGGATACGGTCGCAAGGGCGTACCCGAGGCACTCGACAAATTTGAGGAATTTCTGTCTGAAAACGGGTTCTCCCGATAATTTTTGGTGGTAAGGAAAGATTATGAAAACATTATTATTAAGCAAAAACGATGTGCAGTCGATTCTGACAGTGGATAATGTCATTGCTGCCGTCAAAGATGGGTACCTTGCATTTCAGCAGGGAAAAATTCAACAGCCGGATATTGTGTCTGTGGAAAAGCCCGAGTATAACGGTGAAACAGATATAAAATCCTGTTGCAATCTTTTGAATAAATATGTGTCGGTCAAAATTGCTTCCGGTTTTTATGATAACGGAAAAATAAACGATTTGCCGACTATGATCGGTACGATTCAGATTTCAGACGCCGCAACAGGTGCAGTTCTCTGTATCATGGACGGAAGTCTGATCACCGGTATCCGCACAGCCGCAGCGGGAGCAATTTCAGCCGAATATCTGGCGCGAAAAGACTCGGAAACGGTTTGTGTCATCGGCAGCGGAACACAGGCAAGGCTGCAAGTCTATGCCCTGAGCTATGTTCTTCCGATTAAGCAAGTTAGGGTATACAGCCGTAATACTGCAGCACTGTTAAAATATAAAGAAGATGTTGAAACTGAATTGCCCGTTTCCGTGACTGTCTGCGATACTGTGGAAAATGCATTGCAAAGTGCAGATGTTATTGTAACCACAACTCCGTCAAAAAACTTTCTTGTGCCTGCAAATCTTGTCCGCAAGGGAACGCACATTATCGCCGTCGGTGCGGATATGGCAGGAAAAAACGAGTTAGAACCCTCGATTTTTTGTAAGGCAAAGATTGTAAATGACAGTATTATGCAATGTGTTTCACGCGGAGAAACACGCAATGCCGTTATGTCGGGGTGTATCAAAGAATCCGATATTTACGGGGAAATCGGCGAACTGATTGCAGGAAAAAAGCCGGGACGAACCAACAGTGATGAAATTACAATTTTTGATACTACCGGTATGGCTGTTCAGGATAATGTGACAGCCGCAATGGTTTATAAAGAAGCAATGAATCAGAACCTCGGAACATGGTTTTTATTTTGAAAAGGAGGTTCGACAGGAAGTTGAAGTCATTTTTTCTGTCGGATAAAAAGGTGTTCTGTTTTAGTGAAGAGTGAAAAGTGAATAGTGAAAAAGTAAAACCCCAAAGGATATCCTTTGGGGTTTTGGAGCTGATGATGCGACTTGAACGCACGACCTGCTGATTACGAATCAGCTGCACTACCGACTGTGCTACATCAGCATATATAAGATACGGAAACCGCCGTACGGCGGCTGCCGTGATCTGTTTTTAGTATCTGCGGGTGAAATTGAGGACCTTTTCTCTTCTTATTCTCGTACCCTGAACGAGTCCGAGACAGATATACATACTGAGAACCGAAGAGCCTCCGTAACTTACGAACGGCAGGGTAATACCGATGACGGGGGAGAGCCCCACGCACATTCCGATATTTATTACCGTCTGTACCGCTATAATCGAAGCGACGGTTATACAGATATATTTTCCGCAATAGTCTTTCGCCTTTGACGCGTCCCGCGCAATTAAAAGAACTATGACGACAAGCATTAAAATAACGAACGTACAGCCGATAAAGCCGAATTCTTCACCGATAATTCCGAAAATAAAGTCGGTGTTGCTTGCTGGGAGAAGGTCGTTCTGGGTCTGAATTCCGTTTCCGTATCCGAGTCCCGTAAGTCCTCCCGAACCGAGCGCAATTTTCGAAACAAGCGGCTGGAGTCCGTATCCGAGGGGGTCGAGTTCGGGCTGAAAACCGTAGATTATACGTGCTTTCTGATACGTCGAAAGAAATTTCCATACGAGAGGAACTGCCGCAACGACGATAACTCCGCCGGCTATCAGGTATCTGTACTGAAGTCCCGACATATACAAAAGAACGGCGAATGCACAAAGATAAACGAGTACCGAACCTATATCTTTCTGTAAAACTATCGGCGCGGCGTAACAGAGGAAATGCAAGCCGAGAAACAGAATGTTTTTGAAACTTGCGGGTTCTCCTCCGATCTTTCTCAGATGGGACGATATCGTAAGCGCGAAGAACGCTTTCGTTATTTCCGAAGTCTGGACCGAGATAGGACCTATAATGAGCCAGTTTTTGTTTCCGTTGATATTAGGGGCAAAAATCGCTGTGAACAGATTCAGAAGAAACGCGAACCCCACAATATACGGAGAAAGTTCCGACAGGATATCGTAGTCTATTTTAGACAGGATTATCATTATCAGAAATCCGATAAGGATAGCCGCCGTCTGAATGATGACGGATCTTTTTTGGAGAGACGGGTCGTACATCGTCGCGCTCGAAATGGCGACAACTCCGAAAGCCGAAAGGGTGAGGACTGCGACAGCCAAAAGCTTATCTGCTTCTCTGATATAGTTCCAGACCGCGGCTCCCACGGCGGAGAAGAAGTCTCTCACTTCAAAGCCCTCCCGAAAATTTATCGTGAACCTTATTTATTATACAGTTAAAAACTTTTTTTGTCAATACGGATAACATAAAACTTAAAGAAATTTCATAATTTTATATGCGGGAAGTGATGAAATGAAAAAAATACCGTCGCGATTGAAGTTCTTTCTCGGTTGGAGACTTATTTTTGCGATAATCTACGTTACGGGTTTTTACACTGCGAAAACCTTTATTTCGGAAACGCCGACGCCCGTTTTTTCGGAAACGTCGGTATTCGGCAACGTGACTGTCGTCGAAAAGTCTGCATTCGATATGGACGGACTTATATACGATACAATGAAGATAACCCCGGAAAAGTGAAAGGCGATATCCTGACCCTCGTTTTCTGGGGGCTTTTTTATCTTTTCGATGGCGGAAAAACGCTCGTTTATATTTTTGTTTCGGCTTCCTTTCACGAAAGCGCACACCTGTTTTTCTACTATGTTTTCAAAGCGAGAATAAAGTCTGTCAGGGTGCTTCCGTTCGGAATTTCCGCAGAGTTTTCAAGCACTTCGAAACTCTCCTTTGCAAAGGAAAACACGGCGCTCCTTGCAGGGCCTCTTTTCAACCTTATTATTGCGCTTCTTGCGTTTCTTATAAGCAAAAGCCTGTATTTTGAGGAAAACGGAGTTTTTATTGCGTATAACCTTGCATATTTCCTCCTGAATATTCTTCCCGTTTTCCCTCTCGACGGCGGCAGGGTACTGCGGAATATCCTTTTTCGGGCGCTTGCATATAAAAGGGCTGTTTTTATCAGCAAAACCGTTTCTTTCGTGTTTATCGCGGCGCTGTTTTCGCTGTCTTTATTTGTTTTTCTTTCGGGAACGGGCAATTTTTCCCTGCTCCTTGTTTCCGCCTATCTGACGGTCTCATTTTTTACGAAAAATGACTGAAATCGGCGGTTTTTTCGTACTTTTGCCATATTTACATGATAGACTGAAACGAATACGATATGGGGATATTTTTGTATGAAAAGACCGCTTCTTATTACGGGCGTCGCGGCTTTTGTTTCGGCGTTCCTGCGCGAGTTTATTTTCAGTTCGGTAAGTTTCGATACCGCATTTGCCGTAATACCTCTTGTTCTTATTGCGGCGATCTCCTGCTTTTCGGTCGTAAAGCCGAAAAGAAAGGAACTCTGTCTTGCGGCGGTTCTCTTTCTTACCGTGTTCTTTATCGTCGGAAATATCTGGGCGGTAAAGAATTCGGAGATGCTGTCCGTACAGAACGGATATTCGGGCTCCGAAAAAGAATGTACGGTTTACATTTACAGGGAACCGACGGTTACTTCAAACGGCTATTACCGTTATTTCGGGAAAATAGAAAGTCCCGAAGAACTGAAAGACGTAAATATCGTATTTTACGGATTCAACGAAGAAAATATCTCCGTCGGAAGCCGCGTTTCTTCTTTATTCGAATTCGAAAAGGGAGAGCGGAACTATTATTACCGTTACAACGGCGTTTCTTTCTTCGCGAAAAACAAGGGACAGGCTTCGGTCATATCTCCCGATCCGAACGACCCGAACGTAAAGATAAACAGGATAAAGATCGCGGCGGAAAGCCGTCTCGAATATCTTTTCGGCGATGTTGCCGATGTCGTCAAAGGCTTTCTCTTCGGAGACACTTCCGATATAGATCCCGAAATAAAGGAGGATTTCAGAGCCGCGGGCATTTCCCATCTTCTTGCGGTCTCCGGTCTTCACGTCGGAATTCTTTCCGTTTTCTTCTTTGCGCTGTTTGCGAAAGCGGGGCACAAATATCTCAAATATGTTGCGGCGGCTTCTGCAATGCTGTTGCTTGCCGCTCTTTCCGGATTTTCTCCGTCGGTTATCCGTGCCGTCATAATGCAGTTCGTTCTGCTTATCGGTTCGGCGGTGAACAGGCGCTCCGATACGAAGAATACTTTCGGACTTGCGCTTTTCCTTATAGTTCTTTTCGATCCGTTTATAGTTTCTTCGCCGTCTTTTCTTTTATCGTTTGCGTCGACCGCGGCGATAGTCTTCTTTTATAAACCTCTTCATACGGTTATCGTAAACTTCCTGTTTATCCGCTGTTCCGTCCGCCTCGGAAAACTTTCGGGCGGAATAGTCTCGGCGGTAATAACTTCCGTTGTCTGTACGGTCGCGACATTTCCCGTATCTATAGCCTGCTTCGGCACGGCTTCGTATCTCGGGATCCTGGGCAACATTCTGATTTTCCCGTTCGTTACGTTTTCTTTCGTGTTTGCCGTTGTCGCGCTGATAATCTCGTTCTTCCCTTTGCTTTCGTTTTTCGCGTTACCGTGCGCGTACATTTCAAAGATCGGAGTTTCCCTTATTATGCTTTCCGCAAAATTCACCTCGTTTCTCGCGGGGTCCGCGTCTTCCTATACTCTCGATATGAGTTTCGTCGGGGATTGGTGGCTCATTCTGTCTGTCATCGCTCTGGCGCTTGCGGCGCTCATCGTCTGGCTTATCGTGTCTCCCGTCAAAAAGAAAGACAAAAGGCGTAAGATCGGGACACTGCGCTCCGCCGTCGTTGCGTTTCTTGTAATAGTTCTTTCGATAGGCGTATATTTCTTTACCGGAAATTCCGTCGACTCTTCCCGTCCCGAGGGGAAGATAGAAGTCGCGTTTATCGATGTCGGGCAAGGCAACTGCACGGTCATTACCTGCGGCGACAAAGTTTATGTTTACGATTGCGGCGGAACCGTCGAACCGGGCGACCGCTGTGCCGAATATATCCTTTCAAAGGGCTACGACAAAATAGACAAACTGATAATTTCTCACATGCACGACGACCATATAAACGGAGTCGAAACGCTTGTATCAAAGATAAAGACAAGGGAAGTCCTTATTCCGTATTCAAGCCCCGATCCTCAGGAGGATAAGGA
>CAKSQP010000003.1 GCA_934486965.1 uncultured Eubacteriales bacterium | reverse complement strand
TTCTTATCCACCGCGAAAGTATTATTCATTCGATGATAAAACTCCGAGACGGCTCCGTTATTTCGCAGATGTCGAACCCCGATATGCGTTTGCCGATAGAAATCGCGCTGACATATCCTTACCGCAGAGAGTCGAAAACGCCGGAACTTGATATTGCAAAAATCGCAAAACTCACTTTTTATTCTCCCGACGAAGAGACCTTTACTTTACTGCCGCTTTGCCGAAAAGCGATGGAAACGGGAGGCAGTGCCCCCTGCATTGTGAACGCCGCAAACGAAGAGGCTGTCGGTCTTTTCCTTGACAATAAAATTTCATTTACCGATATTTTCGACTGTGTTCAGCAGATATCCGAAACGGAAAAACCCGAAAAAGACATCACGGTCGAAAGTCTTCTTGACTGCGAAAAGCGCGTAAGGCAAAGAGTAAGATTGCTTTTCGGTCCTAACGAATAATAAAAACGAGGCTTGAAATGATATTCAATCATTCATACAAGGACGCCCGTAAAAAGCGGACGATAACTTTCAGAGACATCAAAGTCAACGAAAGCGACGAGACCGTAAAGTCGGCGTTCGAAAAAAAGGTCTTTTCCAAAGAAGACCTTAAAAATATCTATGAAGATATGCTCTCGATACGTTTTTTCGAAGAGATGCTTTGCGACATAAAAGAAAAAAAGGTTTATGCAGGCAAAAAGTTCTTCTTCGAGGGACCGTGTCACCTTGCGATAGGTCAGGAAGCGACCGCAGTTGCGGAGGCGTTCTATCTTGACGAAAACGACCTTATTTTCGGTTCGCACAGAAGCCACCATGAGGTTCTCGCAAAAGGTTTTTCGGCAATTCGGAAAATGACAGACGAAAAACTCACGGAGATTCTCGGCGCCGAAGAAAATGCCGCAACTTACGACGCAATCCGCAAAGAATTCCCGTCGGACGATATAAAAACGACCGCGCGCCGTTTCTTTATTTTCGGAATTCTTTCCGATATCTTTGCAAAGACAACGGGCTTTTGCGGCGGAGTTACGGGATCAATGCACATTTTCTTCCCGCCGTTCGGAATTTTCCCGTCAAACGCGATAGTCGGAGCGTCTGCGTCAATTGCCGCAGGAGCCGCTCTTTTCAAGAAATTGCAGAAGAAAAAGGGCGTTGTTATCGCAAATCTCGGCGACGGCGCCGCAGGCAGAGGTCCTGTTTTTGAGGCGATGAACTTCGCTTCGATGAAACAGTTCGACTCTTTCTGGGAAGACGGATACAACGGAGGTCTTCCGCTCTTATTTAATTTCAGCAATAACTATTACGGAATGAACGCCGACACCGAAAACGAAACAATGTCCTTTTCGGGCGACGTTGCAAGAGTCGGAGCGTTCGAAGAAAAGGGAATGAATGCCGAGAAAGTCGACGGCTGGAATATTCCCGCGCTTGCCGATGCATACAGACGCAAATTCGCAGAGATGAAAGAAGGCAAGGGTCCGTGTCTTATCGAGGCGACGACTTACCGTCTTTGCGGTCATTCGGTAAACGACGATCAAAGATACAGAAGCAAAGAAGAAGTCGAAGAATGGAGCGCTCACGACCCGCTTTCGGCTTTTCCGAAAGAACTCGAAGACGCGGGCATTTTCACGGCGGCGGAATTAAAGGAAATAAGAGAAAAAGCGCTCTCTGAAAACGACAGAATTTTCGAAATGGCGTCGGACGAAAAGATCGCACCTTATATAGATTTTGAAAATAACGAAAATTACATAGCGGATAAAGTTTTCAATAAAGAAGACTATGTTCCCGTTTCCGACAATACGCCCGAAGTTCTCTGCAAAAAAGAAGAGATAGGCAGAATGAAGGCGATAAAGGAAAAAGACAATTACGAGATCCGCGACGCGCTTTTCGAAGCGATAGCCGACGGATTTTATTCCGACCCGACCTTTATTGCCTGCGGAGAGGATATCAGAGGTTGGAACACTTCGACCTCCGTTTACGGCGGTTTCGAAGACGCACTTCCCCGCCACAGGTTTTTCAATATCCCTATTTCTGAAGCCGCGATGGTCGGCGTGGGCGTCGGATATGCGATGTGCGGCGGAAAAATTTTGCTTGAAATGATGTATTCCGACTTTATCGGCTGTGCCGGCGACGAAATTATAAATCAGGCGGCAAAATGGCAGAGTTTAAGTTTCGGAAGACTGTCGCTGCCGTTAATTCTTCATGTTCCCGTCGGTTTTGACTACGGAGCGCAACATTCTCAGGATCTTTCGGGAATAACCGCTCATGTTCCGGGGCTTAAAGTCGTCTATCCCGCAACGCCCTACGAAGCAAAGGGTATGATGGCGCGGGCGTTAAAGGAAAACAACCCGATAGTATTTTTCGAAAGCAAACGGCTCCGCGGCAAAAAAGAAGAGTTCCGCAAAAAAGAGGAACTCGAAAAATATTACGAATATCCGACAGGTTGTGCCGAAAAAGCGGAAAGGACGTCACCCTGCTTTCCATCGGTGCGCCCCTTTACAGAGCGCTTGACGCCGCGAAAATTCTTGAAGAAAAAGGCATTTCGGCGGAAGTTATAGACGCTGTAAGTCTTGTTCCGTTCGGGCTTGAAAAGGTGCTTGATTCGGTAAAGAAAACGGGAAAAATACTTATAGTGAGCGACGCTGCGGACAGAGGTTCGTACACAAAGGAACTTTCGCACGGGATAACCGAAAAAGCGTTTTCGTATCTCGAAAAACCGCCCGTCACATTAGGCGCAAAGAACCATATAGTTCCCGCTTACGAATATGACGGATACCATTTTCCGAGCGCCGAAAAAATTGCAAAAACCGTAATTGAAAAATTATTCTGATTAAAAAAAGGACTGCCGAAGCAGTCCTTTTTTTACATTATGTCTTTAACTTCATAAGCCCTTGTATCGGCGCATTTTCCGTCAAAACCGACGACTGTGAACCTGACGAAAATATCGTTTTCCGCGGCGTCCAAAACCGCTTCGGTAATACCCTTTTTATTTTCGGCGGCGACTCTCTGTCCCCTGCGGTTACCCGCTTTTAAGAATATTTCTCTTGCGGGGGAAGTTTCGATATGATATTTTCCGTCTTCGTACCAGAGATTTTTTATCTGCGGTCCGAGGGAGGAATAGCAGTTTCCGTTTTCGAGAGCCGAAATAACGCTTTCATATTTAAGTTCGGGCGCAAGAATATAAGTCATTCCGCCGAAGGAATCGTCGGGGTGATCGGGGCGGTTATGGTTATCGTCGCCCGCAACGGTAAAATAGCGTCTGCCGAGCCAGAGAAGATCATCATAGATCGGAATATCGTAGTTATCCTTACCCTCAAGATATGAAGTGTGGTTATAAATTTCAAACCCGTCAAGTCCCTCAAGTTGAGAAACGGTCGCAACGCTTTCTCTCGACCAGCCGATATGGTTGTAAATTACGAGAAAACCGTCGTTTTTCGCAGTCTTTATCATATCGTTTATGCCGTCGACAGAATAGATTCTGTTATATTCGCCGTTTCCGAAATACAGTTTTTTGCTGACGAATTTATCGACGGTCTCGTCCGAAAAATACCAGAGATAACCGGGGTGGAAACAGGTCGCCTTTTGATTTTTCTTGTCTTTTGCGATAACTCCGAGATGAGTTACTTTATAAAAGCCGTTTTCGTCCATCGGCTCTTCGACAGAAATTTCAGACGCATTGAGCGCAAGAAAATTGTCGTCGGTAAGGTCGTTATGATTGTAAAAGACCTCGTGATCGGTAAACGCGATTATCGAATACCCCTTTTCGGAATACCGTTCCTTGAGTTCTTCCGGCGTAAGATTGCCGTCGGAACAGGTCGAATGACAGTGAAGATTTGCTTTATACTGATTTCCGTTTTCGGGAAAAAGAAATTTTTTCATGTTGCGCTCCTTTCATATCGGGCAGAGAAAACTCGAACTTTTATCGCCCGACACAGGTTCTTTGCGGCTATTTTTTTCAAGAATTTCAGAGTGGCGGGTGTGAGCAGTTTTCACGGTACGGATTTTCGGCATAACGACAAAGGAACCGCAGTGAATACTGTTTGTATTTACAAGGTTTCTGCGGAAGTCAGGACGAAAATCAGTCCGTCAAAACCGATAAGAGTTCGACTTTTCTCTGCCTATCGCTATTTTAACAAAAAATATTCTTTATGTCAATAAAAAAACGCCCTTTCGGGCGTTTTTTTCAGTTCAATCGGAACGCTTTTTTTACGTTTTCCGAAAACATCTTTTTATATTCACCGTCCGTAAAGCCGAGAGAAAGGAAAGTGTCGACCTCCGCTTTCGGCGACCACATCGGGTAGTCCGTTCCGAAAAGCACTCTGTCCGTTCCGAAAGTCTCGACATATTCCCTCGCCTTTCGCGGCGTGAGATATTGAGTTTCGGGAAGGACTTCGTCCTTTTCTATTGTCATTATGCTCGACGAACTGTCGACATACAGGTTATCGGCTCTTGCAAGTTTTTCGGCGGCCTCGTCCCAGACCGACCAGCCGCCCATGTGAGCGGCGACGACCGTAAGCGACGGGAAAGCGGAAAGCACAGGCAGGAGACTATCGGGGTTTGAGTTGTTATAGCGCTTATCCCCTGCGTGAATAAGTATCGGAAGTCTGTATTCCTCGCAGAGACGGTACATCTCAAAATGCCTTTTTTCGTCAACTCTGAAACGCTGGATATCGGGGTGAAGTTTTACTCCGTGAAGCCCGAGAGAAACTATCTCCTCAACATCGCGTTTCATATCGTCGCTGTCGGGGTGCAGAGTGCCGAGTCCCCACAAGGTATTGGGATATTTTCCGACGGTTTCCGCAATAAAATGATTTATCGAAGAGACCTGTTTCGGAGAAGTTGCGACCGACTGCACGACAAACGCGGATATCCCCGCCTTTTTACCCATAAGGATAAGGTTTTCGGCGACTCCTAGACCGTGGGCGCGGGTGTCGTAAAAGGTATCGGTCCCCTGAACGGCTCTTGCGGCTATCTTTTCGGGATAGATATGGCAATGAGCGTCAATAATGAAAAAATCGTTTTTCACGCCGTCACCACTCCGTTCGCCTTTTCAAGACCGAGTTTCTTTATCGCGTCGGCTCTCATTTGATATTTAAGGATCTTTCCAGCGACGTTCATCGGGAAAGAATCGACGAAATCTATATAGCGCGGAACCTTATGCCTTGCCATATTCGCGTTTATATACGCTTTCATTTCCTCTTCGGTCATCGTCTCTCCCTCTTTTAAGATTATGCAAGCCATTATTTCTTCGCCGTACTGCTCGTCGGGAACGCCTATGACCTGAACGTCCTTTACTTTCGGGTGAGTATAGATAAATTCTTCTATCTCTTTCGGATAGATATTTTCTCCGCCGCGGATTATCATATCCTTGAGTCTTCCCGTAATACGGTAGTTGCCCTCCGGGGTGCGGCAGGCAAGGTCGCCTGTATGGAGCCAGCCGTCTTTATCAATAGCGTTTGCAGTCGCAAGGGGCATTTTATAGTAGCCTTTCATTATATTGTAACCGCGCGCGACAAATTCGCCCGTCACGTTATCGGGGCAGTCTTCGCCCGTTTCGGGGTCGACTATCTTACATTCGATTTCGGGAAGCGCTCTGCCGACGGTTCCGACCCTGACTTCTATCGGGTCGTCAGTCGAACTCATAGTACAGCCCGGTGAGGACTCCGTCTGACCGTAGACTATCGTGATTTCGGACATATTCATCTTTTCGACAACGTCCTGCATTACCGATATCGGACAGGGAGAGCCTGCCATAATGCCCGTTCTCATATACGAAAAATCGGTTTTTGCGAAATCGGGGTGTTCAAGAAGAGCGATAAACATTGTCGGAACGCCGTGGAACGCGGTTATATGCTCGTTATTTATGCAGGCAAGCGCCGGTTTCGGCGAAAAATACGGAAGCGGCAGAAGCGTTCCGCCGTGGGTCATTGCGGCGGTCATTGCAAGCACCATTCCGAAGCAGTGGAACATCGGCACCTGAATCATCATGCGGTCGGCGGTCGAAAAGTCCATTCTGTCTCCGATACATTTACCGTTATTTACGATATTGTAATGCGTGAGCATGACGCCTTTCGGGAAGCCCGTCGTTCCCGAAGTATACTGCATATTGCAGACGTCGTCCTTATCGACGGCGGCAGCCATTCTGTGAACTGTTTCAACGGAAGTCTGATCTGCATATTCAAGCGCCTCGTTCCATGTAAGGCAGCCTTTTTGCTTAAAGCCGACGGTTATTACATTACGAAGAAACGGCAGTCGGCGGCTGTGGAGCGGAGATCTCTTTTCCTTTGCCGAAAGTTCGGGGCAGAGTTCGGCGATTATTTCCGAATAGTTCGAATCCCTGAATCCTTCGCACATTATGAGGGTATGGGTGTCCGACTGCTTTAAGAGATATTCCGCTTCGTGAATTTTATACGCGGTATTCATCGAAACAAGGACCGCGCCTATCTTCGTTACCGCCCAGAAAGAAATATACCACTGCGGCAGGTTCGTCGCCCAGACGGCAACGTGGTGTCCCGGACGGACGCCGAGAGACACGAGTGCCCTTGCGAATTCGTCGACGTCGTCACGGAATTCGCTGTAAGTACGGGTATAGTCAAGGGTCGTATATTTGAACGCATACTGATCGGGAAAATCCTCCGCCATGCGGTCAAGCACCTGCGGAAAAGTTTCGTCGATAAGCAGATCTTTTTTCCAGACGAAATTTCCTGTATGCCTTTTATTGAAATAAAAAGTCTTTTCGTTTTTCGACGGATCGTCGAACTGCTTCATATAGTTATAGAACTGCGACAGGATTATTTCAGGGTCGTCAAGTTCTTCACACCATTTCGGGTCCCAGACAAGCGAAATAAAACCGTCGTAGTTTACCGAACGCAGAGCGGTCATTATATCCTTTACCGGAAGACCGCCTTCTCCCGCAAGCCTGTATTCAAGACCGTCGGAAGTTTTTTCGGCGTCCGAAAAATGAACGTGCTTTATATATGCGCCGAGATTTTTTATAACGGCTTCGGGCGTTTCCTTTCCCTCAAAATGCGACGGGCAGAGTTCCCAGAGGGCGGCGACATTGTCGCTTGCGAAATATTCCAGAAGTTCGCGGAGCAATGCGGTATCCGAAAAAGGTCCCGAGGTTTCGATAAGGAGCGTCACTCCCGCGTTTTCAATTTCAGGCAATACCTTTTCAATAACCGAAATCACCGCCGCTTTCGCCTTTTCTCCGTCCTTTTCCGCCGCACGGAGCCTGATATACGGAATATGCAGGTTTGACGCGGCGTCTATTGTTTCTTTAATTTCGGCAATGCAGGCATTTTCGTCTTCTGTCGGGTCGGCAATAACGTCGATACAGGAAACCGTGAGTTTCTTTTCGTGAAGACGTCTTATTGTCGCTGCGGCGGCATAATCGAAAATTTTGCCGTTTTTATCGGTAAAAGCCGCATTTTTTATATTGTGAAGTTCAATTCCCTCATATTTGAGTTCGGAGGCTATATCGCAAAAACCGTCAAATGTGTTATTGTACCAGCCTTTTGTGGAAAATGACAGTTTCATATTACGCCTCCTCGTATACTATCTTGTTTACGGCGTTGATATATGCGCGGATACTTGCCCCGATTATGTCGGTTGAGATTCCGTTTCCCGAATAGAGTTTCCCCTCGTGGCGAAGTTTTACAAGGGACGAACCCATTGCTTCTTTACCTTCGGTAACAGCCTGAACCTGAAAATCGTCAAGTTCGAAATGTCTGCCGATTATCTGTTCGACGGTAAGCAGCGACGCGTCGATAGGTCCGTCGCCCATGCCTATTCCCTGCAGTTTTTCGCCGTCCTTTTCAAGAACGATCTGGGCGCTTGAAGAGAGGACGTTTCCCGTGTTTACGATATAATTTACAAGTTTATAGGTCGCGGGGACCTGCAAAGCAACGGAAGCGACTATCGCGTCAAGTTCCTTTGCTCCGACATTTTTCTTTGCGGCAACTCTTAAAAACTCTCCGTAAACAGCGTCGGTATCTTCGGAAGAGAGGTCGTAGCCGAGTTTTGAGACCGCTTCCGCGACCGCGTCTTTGCCGTCCTTCACGTCAAGACTGAAATCCTCGGAATGAAGAGAAAGAGAAAGCGGCGAACGCTCTGCGGGAGCATTATCGGTTATCCACAGAATCTGTTTTGCTATTCTGTGGAGTTCGGTAAATTTTATATCGGCGGAAAATCCGTAGTTGTTTCCGCAGTTTTTGACCATTTCGGCAAAAGTTTCAAGAGACGCTTCCGCACCGCCGACAGAGGTCTTAACAGTCTCCGCACCTTTAATTACGGCAAGAATAAGAGACGACACAGCCATTCCGTTTCTGTCGTCGCAACTGACGCCCAGCGGCAGTTCGAATTTTTCCGCAATCTCGCCTGCAAAAGCCGCAAATTCGTCAGGCAAAGTTTCCGCGGCGTTATCGCAGACAGAAATCGAAGTCGCTCCCACCGAGACCGCCGTTTCGATCGCCGCAAAAAGGAATTCCCTTTCCGCGCGGGTGGCGTCAAGAACGCAGAACTCGACGTTCGGGCATTTTTCTTTTGCAAGCATTACGACCGTCTTTATATGTTCAAGCATTTTCGGCGGTTTTTTATGGCAGGTATATTCAAGACCCACGGGGGAAAGCGGAAGTTCTATTCTTATTCTCGGTTTTTTTGCCGACAAAAGCGACTGCGCGGCGTTTTCGACCGATTTTTCGTCGAGCCCTGCGGCGACCGAAAGTTCGCTTCTTTTCGCAAACGCCGATATTGTTCTGACAAGCAGGATATCGGTCTTTTCGTTTGCTATCGCGGGAAGTTCTATTATATCTGCGTTGAGATTGTCAAGTTGTCTTGCGATCTCTATTTTTTCCTTAAAACTGAAGTTTCTGTTTTCTCTGCAGAGAGTACGGTCTGATATTTTCATTGTTATTTTCCTTTCTGTGATTGGAGTTAAGATGAAAAAATCAGCCTATTAGGTATGTCCAGCCGAACGTATCCTCCGTTTTGCCCCACTGAATACCCGTAAGAGTATCGTAGAGATATTGTGTGGTCTTGCCTATTTCGCCGTTATTTACGGTGAATTTCTCGCCCTTATAGCAAAGTTCGCCTATCGGAGAGATGACGGCGGCGGTTCCGCACCCCCATGCCTCTTCAAGGGTTCCGTCTTTCATTGCGTTTTCGAGTTCTTCGAGAGACAGAAGTCTTTCGGAAACTTTATAGCCTGCTTTTTCAAGAACCGCAATACACGATTTTCTCGTGATACCCGGAAGAATGGAGCCTGTAAGTTTCGGGGTGACGACCTCGCCCGCTATTTTGAACATTACGTTCATTGCGCCGACTTCTTCGATATATTTTCTTTCTACGCCGTCAAGCCACAGAACCTGTGAATAGCCTTTTTCTTCGGCTCTTTCGCCCGCTCTGTTCGATGCCGCGTAGTTTCCGCCGCATTTAGCGTATCCCGTGCCGCCTCTGACGGCTCTGACGTCTTCGTCTTCGATCATGATTTTAACGGGGTTTATTCCCTCTTTATAATAACTTCCGACGGGTGACGCGATTATTACAAAAGTGACGTTGTTTACCGCATGAACGCCGAGATTTTCGTCGTTACCGAACATAAAAGGACGGAGATAAAGAGAGGTTCCGGGAGCGGAGGGAGTCCAGTCCTTTTCGCATTTTACGAATTCGACGAGAGCCTGCAAGCCGTCCTCTTCGGGTATCTGCGGAAGACAAAGTCTTTCGGCGGAATTGTTGAGTCTTCTTATATTTTCAAGAGGTCTGAAAAGCTGAACTTTGCCGTCTTCGCGGCGGTAAGCCTTGAGTCCCTCGAAAATTTCCGCACCGTAGTGAAGAACTGTTGCCGCCGGATGAAGAGAAAGGTTTGCAAAAGGAACTATTCTTGCGTCGTGCCAGCCGTCTTCTTTATTATATTCCATCATAAACATGTGGTCGGTAAAAATTCTGCCGAAACCCAAGGTCGCAGGATCGGGTTTTGCTTTCGGGTGTTCGGTTTTAACTATCTTTATATCCATTTTCTTTTTCCTTTCCTAATCTTTATATTCCGCACCGAGAGATATTGCCTTTAAGTTTACGTCGAGCATATCCGCGTGTTTTGCAGAGATTACTTTTCCGAGAGCGGCTCTTACCCCGTCTTCGGTAAATTCGTCAAGTGTTGACAGAATTTTTCCGACAATGATCATATTTGCCAGGGTCGGAAATCCGTTTTTATCAGCCATTTCGGTCGCGGGAATTTTATATACTTCGACGTCGGTTCTTTTGCCGTCGCGCGCTATAAGCGAAGAATCGTAGAATATTTTCCCGCCGGAAACGACCGCCGATTCGTATTTATCAAGGGACGGCAGGTTCATTGCGATAAGGATATCGGGTTTTGAAACTATCGGACTTCCGACGGGGCTGTCTCCGACAATAACGCCGCAACTTGCGGTGCCGCCGCGCATTTCGGGACCGTAGGACGGAAGCCAACTGACCTGTTTGCCTTCGGTAAGGCCTTTATACGCCATAAACTTTCCGGCAAACAGTATTCCCTGTCCGCCGAATCCCGAAAAAAGAAACTGTTTCGTGCTCATTTCGTTTCCTCCTTTTGGGCTGATCTGTCTTTATAAACGCCGAGCGGATAATACGGAAGCATTTTATCCTCTATCCATTGGAGTGCCGCCTGAGGAGTCATTCCCCAGTTTGTCGGACAGGACGAAACGACTTCGATAAGGGAAAAGCCTTTGCCGTCTATCTGATTCTGAAAAGCCTTTTTGATCGCTTTTTTCGCGTTTTTGACATTTTTAACGTTGTTTACGGTAACTCTTTCGAGATATTCGGGTCCCTCGAGTTCCGAGAGCATTTCGCAAATTTTGACGGGATAACCGCACTGTTTCGGGTCTCTGCCGTAGGGAGAAGTCTGGGTGACCTGACCGGGAAGAGATGTCGGTGCCATCTGACCGCCCGTCATGCCGTAAATTGCGTTATTTATAAAGATGACCGTAATATTTTCGTTTCTTGCCGCGGCATGAACGGTTTCCGCCGTGCCTATCGACGCAAGATCTCCGTCGCCCTGATATGTAAAGACGATATTTTCGGGATATGCTCTTTTAACGCCCGTTGCAACAGCAGGAGCGCGTCCGTGAGCGGCCTCTATCATATCGCAACTCCAATAGTCATAAGCCATGACCGAACAGCCGACAGGGGCAATGCCTACCGTTTTCCCCTCGATACCGAGTTCGTCGATAACTTCGGCGACAAGACGGTGAACGATACCGTGAGTACAGCCGGGGCAATAATGCAGAGGCACGTCTATAAGGGATTTGGGTCTGTCGAAAACTACCATCAGTTTTTACCTCCGTTCGCTTTTACTATCGCCGCAAGGACTTCTTCGGGACTCATTATAACGCCGCCGACGCGGTTGCAGAGAGATACGGGGACTTTACATTCCGTCGCAAGTCTTACGTCTTCTATCATCTGTCCCATCGAAAGTTCGGCTGAAATGAAATGTTTCGCGTTTTTAAGCGCTTTTTTGAAAGGGGCTTTTGGGAAAGGCCAAAGGGTTATCGGTCTTATAAGCCCTGCTTTTATGCCCATTTTACGCGCTTCGTCAACAGCGTTGCGGGAAACGCGGGCGGCGATTCCGAACGCAACGACGAAGATTTCGGCGTCGTCGCAGAGATATTCTTCGTATCTTGCTTCGTTTTCTTCGACGGTCTTATATCTTTCGTATCTTTCGAAATTGAATTTTTCAAGGGCTTCGGGAGAAAGGAAAAGAGAATTGATGATATTATGTTTTCTCTTCATCTTTGTTCCCGTCGTAGCCCACGGTTTTTCGGGCATTTTTTCGACTTTTAAGTCAAGGGAAACAGGTTCCATCATCTGTCCCATCGTGCCGTCGGCAAGTATCATCGAAGTCATTCTGTATTTATCGGCAAGTTCAAAGCCTTTGACGGTAAGTTCCGCCATTTCCTGAACGGAGGACGGAGCAAGGACTATCATGTGATAATCACCGTGACCGCCGCCGCGGGTCGCCTGAAAATAATCCGACTGGCTCGGCTGAATACCGCCGAGACCGGGGCCTCCTCGCTGTACGTTTACGACAAGAGCCGGCAAATCCGCCCCTGCAAGATAGGAAAGTCCCTCGCTCTTAAGAGAAATTCCTGGGCTTGAGGAAGAAGTCATGACGCGAAGTCCCGCCGAGGCGACGACGTCAACCATATTTATAGCGTCAATCTCGCTTTCCGCCTGCAAAAACGTTCCGCCGATCTTCGGCATTTTCTTTGCCATGTATGCGGCAATCTCCGTCTGCGGAGTTATGGGATATCCGAAGTAATGGCGACAGCCTGCGATAATTGCGGCTTCGGCTATTGCTTCGTTTCCTTTCATAAGTACTTTATCAGCCATTTTCTTCACCTCTCAACCTTTATACAGCAGTCGGGACACATTGTCGCGCAAAAAGCACAGCCGACGCAATCTTCTTCTTTTATCGCTGTTACGGGGTGGTGTCCCTTGGCGTTTATTTTATCCGAGGCAAGCATAAGAACGCCTTTCGGACAGGCGGTAACGCAAAGTCCGCACCCCTTGCATCTGTCGGTACGGAAAGTAAGTTTTGCCATAGTCTTAATCTCCTTTATATATGTTCTTTTGTAATTCTATCGGGAAAACATTTGCGGTCTTTTCGGAAACTTCGGTTAAAAGGTCTTCTCTGACGGTCGTCGCAACAACGGGAAGAGCGGAAAGCGAAGACAGTCGAAAGACCTCTTTTTCGCTTTTTATTACCGTTTTTGCGGTCGTTTCTCTTCCTATATTTGTGTTATTTACTATTCCCGTAAACGGAAGACGGCACGCCGCTTCGATTTCTCTCATGATTTCGAGAGCGGACTCTGCGTCGGGGGTCAGCGGACGGGAAAAATTAACGACAAAAAGCATTTTATAGTTGTTTTCTTCTATGATTTCAGGAACAAGTCTGCCGAGAACCAAAGCCCCTCTGTCGTCTCCGCCGATATCCATAACGACCTTTTCGGTTTTATCGGCGGTTATCGAATAAAAATCGGGAGGCAAGGCGGGAATATCGACGTTTGAATTTGCATATTCCGAACAGATAAAGCGTATTCCGTTTTCTTCGAGAAGAGTTCGGCTGTCCTTTGCCCTGAAATACGGATTTACGATATCAAGGTCGGCAAGAGCCACTCTGTCTCCCTGTTTTCGCAGGGCAAGCGCCGTATTCACCGCGATATTCGTTTTTCCGCTTCCGTAATGTCCGCAGAACATTATAAGCCGCTTTCCGTTCATAATTTTTCCTTTCAAAGAAGATTTCTCTGTATTTTTCCGCTTGTCGTTTTCGGAAGGCTGTCTCTGAAGACGACTACTCTCGGATATTTATAAGGAGCGGTCTTCTCCTTTACGTATTGCTGGATTTCTTTTTTAAGACCGTCGCTCGGTTCGTATCCCGGGACAAGGACGATGCTCGCCTTGACTATCTGTCCTCTTACTTCGTCGGGAACCGCCGAAACGCCGCATTCGAGAATGTAGGGAAGTTCCATGATGACGCTTTCTATTTCGAAAGGTCCTATACGGTAGCCCGAAGACTTGATAACGTCGTCGGCACGTCCTACATACCAGTAAAAACCGTCTTCGTCCCGCCATGCAAGGTCGCCCGTGTGGTAATAGCCGTCATGCCATACTTCGGCAGTCTTTTCGGGGTCGTTATAGTAGCCTGTAAAAAGCCCGCAGGGAGCGCCGTTTGAGACATCGACGACTATTTCGCCCGTTTCGCCGACGGGAGGCGTTTTGCCGTCCTTATCCATAAGTCTTATATTGTATATCGGAGCGGGTTTGCCCATCGAGCCTATCTTATGCGGAGCGCCGACCATATTCCCTATCATCATCGTGCTTTCGGACTGTCCGAAACCCTCTAAGATATGTAAGCCTGTCGCTTTTTCGAATTGTCTGTAAACTTCGGGATTGAGGGCCTCTCCCGCCGTCGTCATGTGTTTTACCGAGGAAAAATCGTATTTTGAAATGTCCTCTTTTATCATCATACGGAGCATTGTCGGAGGAGCGCAGAAAGTGGTGATATGATATTTTGCAAACATCGGGAGAATATCCGCGGCGTCGAACCTGTCGAAATCGTAAACAAAAGTTGCCGCTTCGCAGAGCCACTGCCCGTAGAGTTTGCCCCACATCGCTTTTGCCCAGCCGGTATCGGAAATCGTAAGATGAAGTCCGTCGGGGTCGACGTTGTGCCAGTATCTTGCGGTATGGAAATGTCCGAGCGCGTATTTGTAGTTATGAGCGGCGATTTTCGGATAACCCGAGGTTCCCGAAGTGAAGAACATCAGCATGAGGTCGTCTCCGCAGGGAGAGTCGTCTTTTCTTTCGAAATGAGTGCTGTAAAGCGGATATTCTTCGTTGAAATCGTGCCAGCCGTCTTTTGAGCCGTTGACAAGAATTTTAGTCTTTATTTCGGGGCAGGTATCGCACGCGATTTCCGCCTGATGAGCGGTATCTCCGTCGGCGGTTATGATCATTGCCGAAATGCCCGCGGCTTTTATGCGATATTCAAAATCGTGGCTCTGGAGTTGATTTGTCGCAGGAATCGCAACAGCGCCTATCTTATTAAGACCGAGCATTGCAAACCAGAACTGCCAATGTCTTTTGAGGACGAGAAGAACTCTGTCCCCTCTTTTTATTCCGAGGCTCTTGAAGTAGTTCGCACACTGATTGCTGCCTTTTTTCATATCCTTAAAGGTAAAGCGGCGTTCCGTCTTATCTCTCGAAATATGGAGCATTGCGAGTTTGTCGGGCTTTGTTTTTGCAAGTCCGTCGACAATATCGAATGCAAAATTGAATTTTTCGGTGTTTTTGAATTTTATCTCGGTCGGAGTTCCGTTTTCGTCCTCTTTGACGTCGATAAACTTCTTATATATTCTGTCCTCACTGTCTTTATAGGGAGACGAGGTGTCGGAAACCGCTTTCGGAACGGAAATTTCGGGAATGGGTTCGCCTGTCGGGTTTAAGACTATCGCATAGAAAATGCAGTCTTTTCCGTTGACGGCGATCATTCCGTGAGGGGTCGAACTGTCGTAATAAATGCTGTCGCCCGGTCCGAGAACTTCTTTATGTTCGCCGACCTGAACCATGAGGTTGCCCTCGATAACGAGGTCACATTCCTGACCTGCGTGGGTGGTGAGTTCGATATCCTTATGCTGTGCTTCTTCCGAATATTCGCTTTTAACGTAAAGAGGTTCGGCTATCCTGTTCTGAAAAGCATAAGCAAGGTTATAATAAACCATTCCGTGGGCTTTTGCTATTTCCTGTCCCGCGCCCGAACGGGTCACGGTATAGGATTTCAGCGTCGGGCTGTACCCCTCGATAATGTCGGTAACGTTTACCGAAAGAGCAAGAGCGCAGCGATAGATAAACGCAAAATTGAGGTCGCTTTTGCCTTCTTCGCAGCGAAGATATTCCTCCGTAGTGACGTCGGTTTTTTCCGCCATCTGTTCGGGAGAAATACCTTCGATCTCGCGAAGAGCTCTTATTCTTCCCGCCATCTCCCTGATCTTGTAATCAAGAGCAGTAATAGTAGTATTCATTCTTCTTCCTCCTAAGACGGGACAGGTAAAAAAAGAACACCCGTCCCAAAGTATGTAGAACTTTGAGACGAGTGTTAGAATACACCCGCGGTACCACTCAAATTGCAGTATAAAAACTGCCTCTTATCGAAGTCAAACAACTTCTATGCATTAACGCAGCAATCACGGAGAGGGTCTACTCGTAAAAACTTTCTTCCTCCCGACTCGGAAGCTACAGGTATAAAAGTCGTGCCAACGGCTCGCACCGACCGCCGTCTCTCTTTAAGCCGTACTCAGATACCACTCTTCGTCAACGTCTTTTTATTTGAAAGTATTCTACCATATCTTAGGAGTTATGTCAACTGTTTTTTTTCAAAATTTCTGTGACATCAAAGTTTGTTTCTCTGAATTTTTCCGCTTATCGTTTTGGGAAGTTCGTCCTTAAAGACGACTATACGCGGATATTTGTAAGGCGCAGTATTTTCCTTGACATACTGCTGAATTTCCTTTTTGAGTTCTTCGGTCGGCTCGGTTCCTTTTACAAGCACTATGCTCGCCTTGACGACCTGACCTCTTACTTCGTCGGGAGCCGCCGAAACGCCGCATTCGAGGACATAAGGAAGTTCCATTATGACGCTTTCTATCTCAAAGGGCCCTATGCGGTAGCCCGAAGACTTGATAACGTCGTCGACACGTCCGACATACCAGTAAAATCCGTCTTCATCGCGCCATGCGGTGTCTCCGGTGTGGTAAAGTCCGTCATGCATGACTTCCGCCGTCTTTTCGGGGTTTCTGTAATAACCCGCGAACAGTCCGCAGGGACGTTTTTTGTCGATACGGACGACGATTTCTCCGACTTCGCCGTCGGGAACGGGGTTTCCGTCGGGATCAACGATATCGATATCGTACAAAGGAACGGGGCGTCCCATCGACCCGACCTTGTGACTTCTGCCCATAAGGTTTGCGATAGTAAGAGTAAGTTCGGTCTGACCGAAACCCTCCATTATACTTAAGCCCGTCGCCTTTTTGAATTGGCGGTAAACTTCGGGGTTAAGCGCTTCGCCCGCGGTCGTCATGTGCTTTATCGACGAAAGGTCGTATTTTGAAATATCCTCCTTTATCATCATGCGGAGCATTGTGGGAGGAGCGCAGAAAGTCGTTATATGATATTTTGCAAACATCGGCAGGATATCCGCGGCGGAAAAGCGGTCGAAATCGTAAGTGAAGACCGCGCCTTCGCAGAGCCACTGTCCGTAGAGTTTGCCCCAGAGCGCTTTTCCCCAACCGGTGTCGGAGATAGTGAAGTGAAGTCCGTCGTCCGAAACGCCGTGCCAGTATTTCGCGGTGATATAATGTCCGAGCGGATATTTGTATGTATGAGCGGCTATCTTCGGATAGCCCGTAGTTCCCGAAGTGAAGAACATGAGCATTAAGTCGTCTCCGCAGGGAGCGTCTTCGGGACGGTGATAATGAGCTGAATAAAGCGGAAATTCCTCGTCGAAATTTCTCCAGCCGTCGCGGCTTCCGCCGACCATGAGTTTATTTTTGAGGGACGGGCAGTCCGCCGCCGCAAGGTAGACCTGATTTGCGACGTCGCCGTCCGCGGTGCAGATTATCGTTGAAACTTCTGCGGCGTTGAAACGGTATTCTATATCGTGTTTCTGCAATTGATAGGTCGCAGGGATCGCTATTGCGCCGAGTTTATGTAATGCAAGAATCGCATACCAGAACTGATAATGTCTCTTCAAGATGAGCATTACCCTGTCGCCTCTCTTTATTCCGAGGCTCTTGAAATAGTTCACGCACTGGTTGCTTCCCCTCTTCATATCGTTGAAGGTAAATCTTCGTTCGGTCTTATCTCTCGAAATATGTATCATCGCAAGTTTGTCGGGGTTTTTCTCGGCGACGGTATCGACGACGTCGAAAGCAAAATTGAATTTGTCGTCGTTTTGGAAATCTATCGTTTCGAGACTTCCGTTTTTATCTTCGGTCGTAACGATAAACTTCTCGCTGACCATTTCCTTTTTCGGGATATGGAGCGGGGGCATCGTTTCGTGAACGACCTCGTCTTCAACGTCCTCGCCCGAAAGGACCATTGCAAGGAAAACGCAGTCTTCGCCGCCGACGGCTATCATTCCGTGAGGAGTCGAACTGTTATAGTAGATACTGTCGCCCTCTTCGAGATATTCGACGTGTTCGCCGACCTGAACTTTGAGTTTTCCGCTTACAACAAGGTCAAATTCCTGACCGTTATGCTTAGTCAAATGTATCGGCGCGTTCTGGAGTTTGTCGCTGTATTCATAGCGGACGTAATACGGTTCGCCGAGTTTTTTGCGGAAGAGCGGCGCAAGGTTTCTTATTTCGATACCGTCTTCTTTCGCGGTCTGCTGCCCCTGCCCCTTACGGGTCACGGTATAGGAAGAAAGATGGGCGCTCTGACCTTCCATAAGGTCGGTTATTCCTATTCCGAACGCAAGCGAGCATTTATGAATAAAGGTAAACGGAAAATCCGCATTTCCGCTTTCATAAAGGCGGTATTCTTCGGGGGTAACTTCCGTTTTTTCAGCCATAGTCTCTTCCGAAAAGCCGCATATTTCGCGCATTTCTCTGATTCTTACGGCTATTTCTCTCAGTTTTTCGCTTTCTGATGTTGCCATTTCCATTCTCCTCTTCAGATAATAAAAAAACACACCTGTCTCAAATTTCTTTGAGACGGGTGTGTGAAAATACACTCGCGGTACCACTCAAATTGCAGTATAACTACTGCCTCTCTTCGAAGTCCAACAACTTCTATGCACTGACGCGGCAATCACGGGAAACACTACTTGCAAACGCTTTCGCATATTCCGGCTCGGAAGTGATGGGTTTAAGAAATTCAACTATCGGCTCTCAGCAAATGCCGACTCTCTGTGAGTTTAGGTTCTAACCGTCTTCGTCGCAGCCTTTGTTATTTAATTTGGTATTATGATAGCAATTTTTTTTCGGTTTGTCAAGCGGTTATTTGTGAACTTTCGGAAACATTATTTTTCTGCGGAAAGTTTTTCGTCAATGGCTTTTGCCGCGGTCTTTCCCGCTCCCATCGCAAGAATTACGGTTGCGGCACCCGTTACGGCGTCGCCGCCTGCGTACACGTTTTCCCTTGTGGTTTCCCCTGTTTCTTCGGTTACGACAAGCCCTCCGCGTTTCGTTGTTTCAAGACCCGAAGTCGTCGAGCGGATAAGCGGATTGGGACTTGTCCCGACGGCGATTATCACGCAGTCGACGTCAAGCACGAATTCCGAACCTTCGACGGGAACGGGACGGCGGCGTCCTGAAGCGTCGGGTTCTCCGAGTTCCATTTTTATACATTTCATACCGATGACAGTACCGTTTTTAATGTCGCGGCGGTCGTCGGGATTATGATAGCCGAGAATTTCGGTCGGATTGCAAAGCAGACGGAAATCAACGCCCTCTTCCATTGCGTGTTCGACTTCTTCGCGGCGCGCGGGAAGTTCCTCCATACCGCGACGATAGACGATATAAACATTTTCGGCACCGAGACGGAGAGCCGTTCTCGCGGCGTCCATTGCGACGTTTCCTCCGCCGACAACAGCGACCTTTTTCGCGCGGAAAACGGGAGTTTTCGCGTTTTCTCTGTACGCTTTCATAAGGTTTACACGGGTCAGAAATTCGTTTGCGGAGAATACGCCTTTAAGGCTTTCGCCCGGAATATTCATAAAGTTCGGAAGACCCGCTCCGCTTCCTATAAAGACTGAGGAAAATCCCTTTTCAAAAAGTTCGTCTACGGTAAGAGTCTTACCTATAATTACGTTTTTCTCGATTTTAACGCCGAGTTTTTCAAGTGTATCGACTTCTTTTTTGACTATCGACTTCGGGAGCCGGAATTCGGGAATTCCGTATACAAGCACTCCGCCCGCAAGGTGCAGAGCCTCGAAAACGGTCACGTCATAACCCTTTTTCGCAAGGTCGCCCGCACAGGTAAGTCCCGACGGACCCGAACCGACGACGGCGACTTTTTTGCCGTTCTTTTCGGGGACTTTTATTTCGGTCTCTTCTTTTGCGTTTGCTCTGTCGGCGACAAATCTTTCAAGTCTGCCGATACCGACGGGTTCGCCCTTTATTCCTCTTACGCATCTTGCCTCGCACTGGCTTTCCTGCGGACAAACTCTTCCGCATACGGCGGGAAGAGACGACGACTCGGAAATCACCGCGTATGCTCCGTCATAGTCTTTTTCTCTGATTTTTGCAATAAATGCGGGAATTTTGATATTTACCGGGCAGCCCGAAACGCAGGGCATATTTTTGCAGTTTAAGCAACGGTCGGCTTCAAGGAGAGCGGTCTCTTCGGAATAGCCGAGAGCGACTTCCTCAAAGCAGTGTTTTCTTACTTCTGCCGAAAGGGACGGCATCGGATTTTTCTTCGGTGAATTGTTCATTTCGTCGCCCCCTTAAAGAGATTACATTCCGTTTCGTAAGCGTGTTTTTCGAAATCGCGGTAAATAGACGAACGGGAGATCGCCTCGTCGAAATCTACGGCATATCCGTCGAATTCGGGGCCGTCGACGCAGGCAAAATGAGTTTTCCCGCCGACTGTAAGACGGCAGCCGCCGCACATACCCGTTCCGTCTATCATTATCGGGTTCATCGAAACGACCGTCGGAACGCCGAACGGACGGCAGGTCTCAACGACGAATTTCATCATGACAAGAGGCCCTATTGCGATCACTTTATCGTATTTTTTGCCGCTTTCAAGCATTTCTTTAAGAGGTTCGGTAACAAGACCTTTTCTTCCCGCTGTTCCGTCGTCGGTCATCAAAGTAAAGGTATTCGACGACTTCTTAAATTCGTCTTCCAGAATTACAAGGTCTTTATTTCTGAAACCGACAACAGCGTCGACTTCGCAGCCTTTTTCAAAAAGTTTGCGGGCTATCGGAAGAGCTATCGCACAGCCGACGCCGCCGCCGACAACGCAGACTCTTTCAAGTCCGTCGGTCTCGGTAGGTCTGCCGAGAGGACCCGAAAAATCTTCTATTTCCTCACCCTCATTTTTAAGGCTGAGTTCGAATGTCGTTGCTCCGACTGTCTGAAAAATTATATTTACCGTACCTTTTTCTCTGTCAAAACCCGCGACGGTAAGGGGTATCCTCTCTCCGTCGTCGGTCACCCTCAGAATTATAAACTGCCCTGCCTCGGCTTTTGCCGCGACATAGGGAGCGAGAATATCCATCTGAGTTACGGTATCGTTAAGTTTTCGTTTTGAAATTATTTTATAACCCATTTTCATCTCTCCGGTTTCTTCATTACAATTTATAATATACCTTTTTATAAAAATAGTCAAGTCAGAAACGCGGTTCTCCCCATTTTATTCGGAAAGATGTTACCTGTTGACCATATAATTTTCCGTTATTTTCCTTACTGTCGGAGCAAGGAAAAAGAGTCCGACAAGATTCGGAAGAGCCATAAGTCCGTTGAAGATATCCGAGATATCCCAAGCCGCCTGCAAAGAGACCGTCGCCCCGATAACCGTAAACAAAACAAAAACAAAACGGTAGACGGCTGAGGACGAAACTCCGAAAATATATTCGCACGCCTTTATTCCGTACTGCGACCAGCCGAGGATCGTCGTAAAGGAAAAAAGAAGCGAAGAAACGGAAACGAATATTGCCGCAGCCCCGCCCATCGACGACGAAAAAGCAGAAACGACAAGCGCCGTACCCTCAAGGGACGTAAGGCACTCACCAGTTTCAAGATCTATATTTCCCGAAACAAGAACGACGAGCGCGGTAAGCGTACAGATAACAAAAGTATCGGCAAAGACCTCGAAGATCCCCCACATTCCCTGACTGACAGGCTCTGAAACAGAGGAGGACGAATTCACGGTAACGGAGGACGCAAGTCCCGCCTCGTTTGAAAAAACGCCCCTTTTTATACCCGTTTTTACGGGTTGGGAAATAAGAAGACCGATACCGCCGCCGCAGACGGGAAGAAAGCCGAAAGCCCCTTTGAAAATAGCAACAAACGCCGCGGGAAGAAGCGAAATATGCGAAAAAATGATATAGAGACACCCCGCGATATACATAACAGCCATACCGGGAACAAGCGCTTCCGTTATTTTGCCGACGCCCGAAAGTCCGCCCGACAGACAGACGTAGGTTACCGCGGCAAGCAAGAGTCCGACAATAAAACAGGGGCTTAAAACTATCCCGAAAACGCTTTTCGGCAAAAGCGAAAAAAGAGAAACGGAAGTCACGGCAATATTGTTCGCCTGCACCGCATTTCCTATTCCGAAAGAGGCGAAAATGCAGAAAAACGCAAACAGAAATGACAGCGGTTTTGCGATTTTACAAACGCAGGGAACAGCCGAAAGCCCGTCCCGAAGATAATACATCGCGCCGCCCGAGAACTCCCCTTTTTCGTTTTTACGGCGGTAGTATATACCGAGAACATTTTCCGAAAACTTTGTCGCCATGCCGAAAAACGCGGCGATCCAAAGCCAGAAGACAGCCCCCGGTCCGCCTATACATACAGCCGACGCAACGCCCGTTATATTTCCCGTTCCCACCGTTGCGGCAAGGGACGAACAGACCGCCTGAAACGGAGAAATAGCCCCTTTTTTATTGCATTTTTTTGCTTTTCCCACTGAAAACAGCGTTTCCTTAAGCCAAAGAAAACATTTCGTGAACTGGAAAAATTTCAGCTTGAAAGAAAGAAAAACGCCTGCCCCCAAAATCAGAATGAGGAAAGGCGTTCCCCAGACGATATCGGAAATGAAAGAAACGGCGTCGGACAGAAAACGCATTATATCACCCCGTCAAAAATATTCGGGGGAAAATAAAAAAAGAACCGCGAACGGTTCTTTGAATATAGTCGCTAAAAGGAATGTTCTCCGTCCTTTTGCCTGAGAGATTGCAAAGCTTACACCTTCGGCACCCGCAAGGGCTTCTCCGGAGTCTCGTCCACCGTCAGTCTTTATCTTTCGACGCCTGAGAGTTTTACTCCTTCGGCAGGCAGAGCCTTTTCCTGACGACTTCAACCGAACAAAAGTTTTAGCAAAATTATATTAGCACATTTTTTCGGGTTTGTCAACCCCTTTATCGGCAGGATACACAATATTGCCGTTTTTTCTTATTTCGTCGATGATTTCCGCACCGATAAGGGAAAGAGAATGGTCGAAAGTTATCGGTTCGGGCAGTTTTTTTTCGATACATTCGAAAAATTCGGCGATCTCATAATACATATTATATTTTTTCTGCGGAAGCGAAAACGTCTCTCTTTTACCGCCCGAAACAACTTCTATCTTTGTCGGGTCGTTTATGTTGTCGATAAGGATAGTCCCCTCTTCGCCCTGAATTTCGGACGCGGAATAGCCGAAAGAAACTTTTGATGTATTGACCGTCGCGATAAAAGAACCGTAATCGAAAATTGCGGAAGTAACGCCGTCTGTTATCGGATATTCCTCTTCGTTTGTGTCAACGGGAAGCGACATCGAAACCGTCCGACGGGGTCTTCCGAACAGAATAAGCAAGGGATAAAGCAGATAAATTCCGATATCAGCCATTGCCCCTCCGCCGAAAGACGCTTTGAAAGTGTTGACGTTTTCTCCCCTCTTATGCGCGTCGTAACGGGTGGAATATTTCGAAAGAGTGAAAAGCACGTTTCTTATTTTCCCGACTTTAGGAAGATGCTCTTTTATCTGAAAAAGATTGGGAACAAGAAAAGTTTTATACGCTTCCATTAAAAACGAGCCGCTTTCCTTTGCCGCTTTTATCATTTCTCGGACTTCTTCGGCGTTCGTTCCGAGCGGTTTTTCGCAAAGCACGTTTTTGCCGCCGCGAAGAAGGGCGACGGTCTGACGGAAATGCAGAGAGTTCGGGGACGCGACATAAACGCAGTTTATTTTTTCGTCCGCGATAATTTCGTCAAGCGTGGTATAAACCTTTTTACAGCCGTATTTTTCGGCGAATTCTTTCCCGTTTTCGGCATTGCGAGAGTAAACTGCTTCAAGATGAAAATTTTCAAATTCTTCGGCTGCCGACAAAAACGACGAAACTATTTTTCCTCTTCCTATTGTTGCAAAATAAAATTCCATACCGTACCTCTTTCTTTATATTAAGTTACCATATTCCGACCGCAAAGTCAAGGGATATTGACAACTTCGGCAATTTGTGGTATGATTTGTAGGAAAAGTATAACTATTCATACCGAAAGGAGATAAATATGCCTAAAGGAAAATACGCCTGGACCGCAAAGGTCGGAGAAAAAGGACAGATAGTCATTCCGAAAGAAGCAAGAGAGGTTTTCGGGATAAGCCCCGGCGACACCCTGCTTTTGCTCGGAGACGAAAAGCAAGGAATTGCGATAGTCAAAAACGACGTTTATCTCAAATTCGCAAAAGCGATATTCAAAGCGCAGAAAGAAAGTGAAGAAGAATGAAAACAGCGGTAAAATGCGAAAAATTAACAAAAAAATTCAAGGATAAAACAGCGGTCTCGGGAATAGATCTCGAAATTTACGAGGGTGAACTGTTTTCTTTATTGGGCGTCAACGGCGCGGGGAAATCGACGACGGTAAGAATGCTTTCCTGCCTTACTTCGCCGACTTCGGGAGACGCCGAAATTTTCGGGAATAGCATTGTTTCAGAACCTCTTGAAGTCAAAAAGGAAATTGCGGTTTGTCCGCAGGAAACGGCGGTCGCAAAGAATCTTACGGTAAAGGAAAACCTCATTTTCACCGCAAATATCTACTTTCCGAAAGAGGAAGCAAAGAAAAAAGCCGACGAAATTTTTAAGATATTTTTTAAGGAAGACGAGGCGAAAAAGCGTGCAAAAACCCTTTCGGGCGGACAGCAGAGAAAACTTTCGATCGCAATGGCTCTGATTTCGGAACCGAAAGTTCTTTTCCTCGACGAACCGACCTTAGGGCTTGACGTTATCGCGAGACGCGAACTCTGGGATTTTATAAAAACGCTGAAAGGCAAAATGACGATTCTCTTAACAACTCACTATATGGAAGAGGCGGAACACCTTTCCGACAGAGTGGCGGTTATGCGTGAGGGAGAAATAAAAACCGTCGGAACGCCCGCCGAAATTATAGAGGAATCGGGCAAAAACACATTTGAAGAGGCGTTCGTTCATTTCGCCGCGGGAGGATACTCTTATGAAAATGCTTAATTTTGCAAAAAGAAACACAAAAGAGATGTTAAGAGATCCGCTGATGTTCATTTTCGCACTCGGCTTTCCTTTGGTACTGCTCATCTTGATGTCGGCGATAAACGCAGGTATCCCCGTCGACCTTTTCGCAATCGAAAACCTCGCTCCGGGAATTGCCGTTTTCGGGCTTTCCTTTGTTTCTTTGCTTTCGGGAACACTGCTTGCGACCGACCGCACGACGGCGTTTCTTTCCCGCCTTTTTTCAACTCCGATGACCTCGGCGGATTTCGTCTTCGGATATATCCTGCCGTCGCTGATGCTTTCGTTTTTGCAGACGCTTATCTGCTATGCGGCGTCCCTCTTTTTCGGACTTGAATTTTCGGCAAAAATCCTCTTTTCGGCGGTCGTATCTATCCCCTCCGCGCTTCTCTTTGTTTCAATAGGACTTTGCCTCGGCTGTCTTGTTTCGGAAAAGGCGGTCGGCGGACTTTCCTCCGTAATCATAAACCTTGCGGCATGGCTTTCGGGAATATGGTTCGACGTCGGGCTTATAGGCGGAGTTTTCGAAAAAATATGCAACATTCTGCCCTTTATTCACGCGAAAGAATCGGTTGCCGCTGCTCTTAACGGGAATTTTTCGGATATCCTCCCCCACCTTATATGGGTCGGTGCCTACGCCGTAGTTTTCACCGTGCTTTCGGTCGTACTTTTCAGGAAAAAAATGAAATAATCTTATTGACATTGAAGCCTCGGTAAACTATAATATATAGGAAAAGAAAATTGCGGAGGATAAGAAAATGATTTTCAGAAATGCGGAAATTTACAATGAAAATTTCGACCTTGTAAAAGCCGATATTGCGGTCAAAGGCGAAAAAATAGAAAAGATAGGCAAAAAACTCGACGGAGACGGTTTTGACCTTTCGGGACTTACCGTCCTTCCCGGACTTATCGATATACATATCCACGGCTGCGCGGGTGCGGACACGGGAGACGCGACGCCCGAAGCGCTTGAGGCGATGAGCGAATGTCTCGTTAAAAGAGGCATTACCTCGTTCTGCCCGACTTCAATGACTCTTTCTTTCGAAGAACTGACAAAGATTTTTGCGAACGTTTCGGATATGAAAGACAAAGTTAAAGGGGCATATATCCACGGCGTAAATATGGAAGGACCTTACATTGCGATGTCGAAAAAAGGAGCGCAGAACGCCGCTTATGTAAGAAACCCCGACAAGGAAGAATTCAAACGCCTTTACGACGGCTGCAGAGGCAACATCAAGGTCGTCGATATCGCCCCCGAATGTGACGGCGCGGAAGAATTCATAAAGGAAGTCGAGCCTTACTGCCCCGTTTCTGTCGCACACACTGCGGCAGGCTATGACGAAACGATAAAAGCGTTCGACCTCGGCGTAAGACACATAACCCACCTTTACAACGCACAGAGCGGACTTTCCCACCGTGCTCCCGGAGTTGTCGGAGCGGTCTTTGACAGAGCGAAAAAAGACGGCGTTCAGGCGGAAATTATCTGCGACGGATTCCATATCCACCCTGCGGCTCTCCGCATCGCGTTCGCAATGCTCGGCGAAGACAACAGCATTATAATCAGCGATTCGATGAGAGCAGCGGGACATTTTGACGGAGAATATGACCTCGGCGGACAGACCGTTTATGTTAAGGACGGCAAAGCGTTGCTTGCCGACGGAACGATAGCGGCGTCGACGTCAAACGTCTACGAAGAACTCAAAAATGTTATAAACTTCGGAATTCCCGTTAAACAGGCGATAAAATCGGCGACGATAAACCCTGCGAGATCGATAAGGGTCGACAATGAAACCGGCTCGATAAAAGAGGGCAAAAACGCCGACCTGCTTGTAGTCGATAAGGATATGAACATTAAACTTGTCGTCGTCAAGGGAGAAGTTAAAGTTAATAATTTATAATTAAAGATAAAAAAATGACAGCCTCTTTTTTCGGAGGCTGTCATTTTTCATTTTCGATTTCTTCTTCTATAAGTTCTACAAGTTTGCTCGCGGGGATATCAAGTGCTTCCGCGATTTTCCAGATACTCTCGAAATTTGCCTGTTTATATCCGCTTTCTATCATTGCTATATGGCTTCTCGCCATTCCCGCAAGCCCGCTGAAAACCTCCTGGGAAAGTCCTTTTTTCTTTCGCAAAGTCCGGATAACTTTCCCGACGGCATATTTGTCATATTCGATAAGGCACTCCCCCTTTTTTATAGTATAATAAAGAAAGGATGCAATTATCGTCTACGTTAGTTGACAAAATTGAAATTTAATGGTAAAATATAAGAAAAATTAAAAAAAACAACCGATAAAGAAGTTATGTACCAAATTCAGGACAAACATATATGTATAATCTAATTGTGTTAAAAACACAACAAAGAAATAAAATTAAAAAGGAGACCCTGACATGGAAAAATGGAAATTAATTTGGAGCATAGCATACTTCGGAGACAAGGAGGAGTTCGACACTTTTGAAGAGGCAAAATCTGTTTTCAGAAAAAAGATAAGTCGGGAAGTCAGTTCCGAGTGGAATGAGATTTTCGATATCCTCGAAAATAAGTTTGAAGAAGAAACAGACGGCGAAGAAATAATGGATTTTCTCGAAAAGTTCTCCGACAACGAATTAGAAGAATCAGATGTTATTGAAACGGAATATCACGGAGACTTCCATCTTACAATCAATGATGACGGCATTGATATGGCCGAGGATGAGAATTACGGACAGCAAGTATATCCGACAATTTCCTCTAACTTTATTTTTATGGACGACCCGAATAAAGTTTATGAGTTCGTATTTCATGATTACTATGATCCCAATTTAGACCCCGGGACGGAGTATAACGGTTACCAATATTGGATTCGTTTAGAAAAAGTGACAGATTAAACTGATTAACTGAAATGAGGTGAAAAAATGCCAGAGTATATGCCGACTAAACGCATTAGGGAAATAATTGAACTGGTCGAAAAATCAGAATGGATTTTGCCGACTTTTCAAAGAAAATATGTATGGGACCAAGAACAAATATGTGATTTGTTCGATTCAATCATGCGGAGCTATCCAATTAGTACATTTATGATTTGGAAAGTTAACAAAACCACAGCCAGCGAAAATAAATTTTACAAATTTATTCAGGATTATCAGGAGTGGTGGCATGAGATTGGAGAACCTTTTTACCCAAAAATAAACGACTATTATTACGCTGTAATTGATGGTCAACAGAGAATAAATTCCTTATATATTGGCTATCACGGCAGTTACGCCGTAAAGCTTCCAGGAAAACACCAGAAAAAAGCGTATGATGAATCTATTCAGCCGAAAACTTATTTGTATCTTAATTTACTTGAAGATGCAGACGAAAGCACTTCGAGATGTTACGATTTTAGATTCTTTTCCGATGTGGAGATGAATAATCAAGATGATAAGAAAAAGTGGTATCGTGTGAGTGATATTCTTGATTATTCATACTTGGAAAATGATGATGTTGATGATATTCTACCTAATCTTGTTGATGAAAGGGAAATACTCAAAAATTTTACTGATGACGAAAGAAAGACTGCATTGAAGAAGTTAAAAATGCTGTATAAAAAGACTTTTAACACACCAATTATAAATTACTATCAAGAAGAAACTCAAAATCTTGAACGTGTGGTAGATGTTTTCCTACGTGCAAATGGTGGTGGTACGCCGTTGGAATTCTCCGATTTAGTAATGTCTGTCACAGTTAGGCAGTGGCCAGAGTCAAAAGATAAAATTGAAGATCTGATAAGACTGATATACTCTGAAACCGGTATAATTCTTAACAAGGATTTTGTCTTGAAAGTTTTCCTTGTTCTATTTTCTGGAGATATAAGTTTCAAAGTTAAAAATTTTGAAGATTCAACAACAGATTTAGTAAATAAGGCAAAAACAAATTTTGATAAGATTTCTCAAGTAATACTCGGAGCCTGCAAATTCGCAAATCAAATAGGATTGAATAATCAGACTTTGCGATCCAAATACGCATTGATTCCGATTATTTATTATTCCTATAAGAACGATTTCGAAATAGACAACATTGCAAAAGACAAAGATAACAAAAAACTGATTGAAGTGTGGATAAAGTCTGCATTATTGAAAAGTATGTTTGGCGGTAAGCCAGATGCGGTATTGACAACTATTAAAAAGATTATTGATACCAATTCCCAACCAAAGAGATTATTGCAGAGTATAAGAACAAGACCAAAGATATTTCGATAGATAGAGATTTTATAGAAGATCGAATTGAAACATCTCACTATGGTTCTCCAGAGGCTTATCTGCTCTTGTCTCTTGCCATAAACCTTGATCCGCAGCAAAGATATAATGTTGACCATATGTATCCCAAAGATATGTTTAAGAAAACAGAGCTAAACAAATTGTCTTACTTATCAACAGATAAAGACCTTTACGATTTCTATGCAAACAAAGCAAACTGGAATACGGTCGGCAATCTGCAATTGCTTAATGACTCCGAAAACAAGTCAAAAAACAAAACCAAATTGTCGGAATGGACAAGAGGAACGACTACATACACGTGGTCTGACTATTTTATTCCCAAGGATGATTCTGGAAATTATATTGTGCAGGATGATAAGTTTAAAGAATTCGTTGAACTGAGAAAGAAACTCCTCGCTGATGCGATAATGAATACACTTACAGTTTAATAATCATTCCGCGTAACAAAAAAGAGGTCGTAAGAGCACTGTCTTTTTTGTTGCGTTGAAGCACAAACAGCGGTTTTATCGGTCAGGTTGGTTGGACAGAACAGAAACTTAAGATACAAAGAGGAAATCCCGGCAAAAGACCGTGAATACAAACACACAGGAAAAGGAATGAAGAAAGTTGAAAAGGACAATAGAACCGAAAAACCGTTACAAAAATTGATTTCAAAGCCACAAACAACGTAATATTTGAAAATCGGATACTTCCTTAAAGCAACAAAATAAGAGGTTCTCTTCAATGCAAAAAGCCGCAACATCACAGTTGCGGCTTTTGTTTATTATTTGAATTGTTCGTACAAAGAATCAAATTGAAAGACACTTTTACAAAATCAGAAATCGAACAACTAAATTCCGACGAAACAATAACTATCAAACGATTTTGTCAATATGTCGAAGTGAACCGTCGATCAAAGGGCAAATAATCACGTTTATTAAGAATTCGACAATGAAGTTTATGCCGATAAGTCCGGTAAAAACGTAGACGAGGACGTCCGAGCCGCCAGCCCATGCTTTCAGGGTTTCGGAATAGAAAAGAACCATTGCAAGGCAGAAAATTCCTGTGTTTACAACGGGGGCGGACGCCGCCGCGACGATTATTCCCGCAACACCGTTTTTCTTTGCGACAAGGCGGTAAAGAAGTCCTGCGACAAATCCTGCGGCAATGCCTTTAACAAAGCAGAGGGCAACTGTCAGAACGGGGTTTGCGGCAAGAAGCATTGCTCCGCCGAAGTCAAGACCGACAATGCAGCCGACCGAGGTTATAACTCCGAAAACGCCGCCGAGAAACGCTCCGCAGGAAGGTCCGTAGAGAGCCGCTCCGATAACGACGGGGACGAGAACAAGGGAGATGCTGACATTCGTTTTAATGATATAGCCGAGGAACTGCAAAATAATGATAATAACCGACAAAACCGCGGTCGTTACAAGTTTGCGGGTTGCAAAACTGTTGTTTTTTCTCATAATATCTTCTCCTTTTGTATAAAATCATACGGAAAGGACGGAGCGGATATGGGATTTGAACCGATATTTCTCGCAATACTTTTTTCCGTGTTTTTTATATTTTCAAAAAAAGAGCGGAAAGCGAAAATTGCGGCAAATACAGTCTCGGGACTTGTATGTCTCATACTTTTCAATCTTTTCGCTCCGATAAAGCCGGGGTTCGGCTTTTTTCCGATAACCATGGCGTCGCTTTTGGGTGTTCCGGCAGTGCTTGCCATGGTCGTCGTCAAAATTTTCTGATTATTCTACGGGTTTATAACTGCCTTTAAGACCGACCGTGAGGTTAAAGACGTTATCGTCCTTTGAGTCTTTGCAGAAATAGCCCGTGCGGACAAACTGGAATTTATCGCCCGCTTTCGCCTCGGCAAGAGACGGTTCGATTTTCGCGTCTTTATAGACGGTGAGAGAATTCGGGTCGACATAATCCATATACGATTTATCTTCGGGAATATCGAAAACATTTTCGAGAGTAAACATTCTGCCGTACTCTCTGATTTCGGTATCTTTTGCGTAATCTGCGGAAAGCCAATGAACGGTGCCTTTTATCTTTCTGCCGTCGGCAGGGTTTCCGTTGCCTGTTTCGAGGTCGCAGGTGCAGAGAAGTTCGGTAACGTTTCCGTTTTCGTCCTTTACAAGGTCTTCGCATTTAAGGATATACGAACCCATAAGTCTGACTTCACCGTCGGGTTTCAAACGGTGAAACTTCGGCGGCGGAACTTCCGCAAAATCGTCTCTTTCGATATAGAGATTTTTTGTGAACGGAACTTTTCTTTTGCCTGCGTTTTCGTCCTGCGGGTTATTCGGCAGTTCGAAATATTCGGTTTTTCCGTCGGGATAATTTGTTACGGTGACTTTAAGAGGTTTAAGAACGGCAACTCTTCTCGGAGCGACGGCGTTCTGTTCTTCTCTTATACAATGTTCGAGAAGACCTATATCGACGATACTGTAAGCCTTTGCAACGCCCGCACGTTTAACGAATTCGATTATCGACGTCGGAGTGTATCCTCTTCTGCGAAGTCCGCAGAGAGTCGGCATACGGGGGTCGTCCCAGCCGTCGACCTTGCCCGTTTCGACAAGTTCGCGCAGAAAACGCTTGCTCATCACGGTGTAGGTAAGGTTGAGTCTTGCAAATTCGTACTGATGCGGTTTTTTCTCAAAGCCGATATTATCGACGACCCAGTTATAAAGGGGTCTGTGGTTTTCAAATTCGATAGAGCAAAGCGAATGGGTTATCCCCTCCAAAGCGTCCTGAATGGGGTGCGCAAAGTCATAAAGGGGGTAAATGCACCATTTGTTGCCCTGCCTGTGGTGAGAGGTATGGAGAATACGGTAAATTGCAGGGTCTCTCATATTCATATTCGGCGAAGACATATCGATTTTGGCACGGAGAGTATGAGTCCCGTCCGCAAATTCGCCGTTTTTCATTCTTTCGAAAAGATTGAGATTTTCTTCGACCGAACGGTTTCTGTAAGGGCTTTCCTTACCCGGTTCGGTGAGCGTTCCGCGGTATTCTCTCATTTCGTCGGCGGAAAGGTCGCAGACGTACGCCTTGCCGTCTTTTATGAGTTTTACGGCGTATTCGTAGCATTTATCGAAATAGTCGGAACCGTAATAAATTCCGCCGTTCGGTTCTGCCCCGAGCCAACGAAGGTCTTCTTCAATGGAACGGACGTATTCGTCGTCTTCCTTGACGGGGTTTGTGTCGTCATAGCGAAGATTGAAAAGTCCGCCGTATTTCTGCGCCGTGCCTGCGTTTATCCATATAGCCTTTGCACTGCCGATATGGAGATATCCGTTCGGTTCGGGCGGAAAACGGGTGTGGATCTTGTCGACTCTGCCCTCCGCGAGGTCCTTATCTATAATGTCGTGTATGAAGTTGGAGGTGTTTTCCATATTATTTTCCGCCTTCCGAAATTGATTTGCAAGCCGCGTTTATTCTTTCGTCAACTTTCTTTGTACCGAGAATTTTCATGACGGCGTAAGTATCGGGAGAAACTGTTTTGCCCGTAACGGCGATACGGAGTATCATTGCGATATCCGCGACGTTACCCTTGAAATTTTCGGGATTTTTCTTATACTCTTTCATATCCGCGGCGTATCCGAGAGAGGAAGCAAGGTCTTTTATCTTATTGAACCAGACGTCCTGTTCGTCGTTTTCGTCGTAGATTTCGGGATATTTTTCAAGAACCGCAACAGCGTCCTCTGCCGAAATATTTTCGGGAAGAGATGTTGCAGGGACAAAATATTTATCGTAGAAAAAGCCCATATAGTCCTTGACGCCGCTCCAGACCGCGATATCCTTACGGGGCTTTTTGCCGCCTCTGCCGATCGCGAGAATTTCTTTTGCGTAATCGGGGTTTGCTTTGAGAGTATCGGCAAATTCGGAGTCGTATTCCTCTGCCCATTTTTCGACTTCGCAAAAGACTTCTTCGGCGGTCATTCTCGAAATGACGTTCTTTGAAATATCAAGAACTTTATCCATATCGAAAAGAGCACCCGAAGAGCTCATTTTATTGACGGAGAATTTGAATTCTTCGTAATTTTTATCGGGGTTCTGAAGTCGCCATTCCTCGAAATTCGAGTTAAGAATGGTTAAAAGATATTCGATAATGGCTTTCGGAGAAAAACCCTCTTTATTGTAATATTCAATTCCGAATTCGGGGTCTTTGCGTTTCGAAAGTTTGCGTTTGCCCTCGCCGTCCTGCTTTAACATGTGGGCGGTATGTATGAATTTCGGGGGTTTCCAGCCGATATATTCGAAAAGTTGGAGATGCCACGGGAAAGTCGAAAGCCATTCTTCGCCGCGGACGACATGGGTCGTTCTCATGAAATGGTCGTCGACGACGTGCGCAAAATGGTAAGTCGGGATTCCGTCCGATTTGAGAAGAACGATATCGGCGTTGTTTTCGGGGAATTCAAGTTCGCCTTTGATAAGGTCGCGCGCCTTTACCGTTTTTTCGGGGTCGCCGACCGAACGGAGACGGAGAACGTAAGGTTTTCCCTCTTTGATATACTGTTCGACGGTCTCGTAAGGCAGATCTCTGTATTTTGCCCATTTGCCGTAGTAGCCGGGATTTTCGCCCGCCGCCGCCTGAGCGTTTCTTATTTCCTCAAGTTCTTCTTCGGTGCAGAAACAGGGGTATGCAAGACCTCTTTCGACAAGATTTTTCGCGACGATATGGTAGATTCCCGCTCTTTCCTGCTGACGGTAAGGACCGTAGTCGCCGAAACCGCCGTCTTCGGTATAACCCTCGTCAAAAGTAAGACCGTAGCGTTTGAAAGTGTCGATTATGAGTTCGACCGCGCCGTCGACCTTCCTTTTCTGGTCGGTATCCTCTATACGGAGATAGAAAACGCCGCCGCTCTGATGAGCAAGACGCTCGTCGACAAGCGCCCCGAAAAGATTTCCGATATGGATAAATCCCGTCGGGCTGGGGGCTATTCTTGTTACTTTCGCGCCCTCCGGCAAATTTCTCGGAGGATATTTTTTTTCAAGATCGTCAACCGTTTCGGTAACGTCGCCGAATAAAAGTTCGGCTAATTTTTTTGAGTCGGTCATAAATTCTCCTCGGTGACGGTAAGTCCGTTCTTTTCTATGTCAAGTTTTTTGATAAGCCAGAAATTATCGAGTTCTGAAGTTGTTTCTTCGAGTTTTTCGATTATGTCGTTACCCTTTTTGTTTACTATCATAAGGGTCGGTCCCGCGCCGCTCAGATATCCGCCGTAAGCGCCGAAATTTTCGGCAACGGAAAGAATTTCTTCCATTCCCGAAATAAGTTTTTTGCGGTAGGGCTGGTGAATACAGTCCTGCATTGCAAGAGACAGTGCGTCGAAATTTCCCGATATTATCGAAGCGGTAAGAAGTGCCGCTCTCGAAATATTGTAGACAACCTCTTTGCGGGTATAGTTTTCGGGAAGAACTCCCCTCGCCTCTTTGGTCGAAAGAGAGAAATCGGGGATAAGGACTATAAATTCGAGTTTATCGGAAACATCGGCTCTCACATATTCGAGCCGCTCGCCGTCGAACGCTCCGACGACGAAATCGCCCAGAAGTGCGGGTGCGACATTATCGGGGTGTCCCTCAAGTTTTACCGCCATTGCAAGCAGATCTTCTTTTGAAAAAGCGTTTCCCGTAAGTCGGTTTGCCGCGGCAAGCCCTGCGGTAATGCAGGCAGCGGAACTCCCGAGCCCTCTTGCGAGAGGAATCTCGTCGGTCTGCTTAAAATAAAACGGCGGAACTTTTTTGCCTGTCGTTTTTTCAAATTCCTTTACCGTTCTGTAAAGAAGATTTCTTTCGTCGGTCGGGATAGTCTGTCCCGCTCTTATTCTTTCGTCGATATTGTTGACGCTTTCGATATGAAAATCGCCGTCAAACTTTTTCTCATCGCGCGTAAAGACTTCGACTGTATTGTATAAAGACAGGGCAACGCCCGCGGTATCGAAAGCGGGACCCATATTCGCGGAGGTCGCGGGAACTTTTATTCTGAACATAGTTGCCTTTCTTAACGGAAAAGTCCTCTGAGAGCCTCAATATCCGTGTCGTAGTGTTTGATGAGTTTTACGGTGTCGTCGTTTACTATTACCGACGGATCCTTGAGTCCGTTTCCGGTAAGAACGCAGACGATATCGAGGGGCTTGTCTTTTGCTATTTTGCCCTCCTGTGCGGTTTTAATAAAGCCCGCAACAGACGCACAGGACGCAGGTTCGGCAAAGATACCCTCTTCGGAGCAGAGAAGTTTCTGTGCCGCAAGGATTTCTTCGTCGGTCACTTTATCTATACTTCCGTGGGATTCGTCTCTTGCCGCAACGGCTTTGTCCCACGACGCGGGGTTACCTATACGAATCGCGGTCGCTATCGTTTCGGGGTGTTCGAAAACCCTGTTTTCGACGATGGGAGCCGCACCTGCCGCCTGAAATCCCGTCATTTTCGGGAGGTTTGTAACGATTTTATTTGCATAATATTCTTTGAAACCGAGCCAATAAGCGGAGATGTTTCCCGCGTTGCCGACGGGGAGCATAAGGTAGTCGGGCGCTCTGCCGAGGTCGTCGCAGATTTCGAAAGCCGCAGTCTTCTGTCCCTGTAAGCGGTAGGGGTTTACAGAGTTTACAAGAGTTACGTCTTCGGTCTCGGAAAGTTTTCTTACCATTGTAAGGGCGTCGTCGAAGTTTCCGTTTATCGCGATAACTTCAGCGCCGTAAGCAATAGCCTGCGCAAGTTTGCCCATCGCTATTTTGCCGTCGGGGATAAGTACATACGCTTTCATTCCCGCAGACGCCGCATAAGCCGCCGCGGAAGCGGAGGTGTTTCCGGTCGACGCGCAGATAACGGCTTTAGAACCGTTTTCGTTGGCGTTCGTTACCGCCATGGTCATACCTCTGTCCTTAAAAGAACCCGTGGGGTTAAGACCTTCAAATTTGACGTAAAGATTTACGTTTTTAAGTCCGACAAGCGCCGGAATTTTGGAAAGTTTAAGGAAGAGAGTTCTTCCTTCGTTCAAAGTGACTATTTTCGATTCGTCGCGAAGAGGAAGATAGTCGCGGTATTTTCTGATAAGTCCCTGATACATAGTAATTCTTTTCCTTCCGTTTATAGTTGTAAAGGACGGAATATTCCGCCCTTATTTTCGATTGAAAGACCCGACGGATCAGATTTCCTTAAGCGCTCTGTCAAGCCATATTGCGGCAATCTCCATTGCCTGAGCCATATCGGGTTTCTCGGTCTCTTTAACGATCCTGTCTTTTACGTCGCCGTTCAACTGAAGCTGGATAGTTACCTTTGTCGCTTTTTTATCGGGAAGATCTTTTGAATAGTCCTCCTCGTCGATAACCTGCATCATTATGATATATTTATCAGTAACGCTTCCGTAGAAAATTATATTACCGAAACGGACAAGAGGGTGTCCTTTGAACATAAGAAACTCTTTGTTTTCGTTTTCCGCCATAGCCGACTCCTTTCGCAGAGAAAATTTCCGACTCTGCAATATAATATAGGATATATATAGTTAGTATAACATAAAAAAGACGGCTTGTAAATATATTTTTCAATAGTTTTCAAAAGAGTTGAAATATGTATGTCGGATAGGCAGAGCAGAAACCGACTTTTATCACCCGACTCAGGCTTTTTAGGCGCTTTTCCTTTTTTTACTGTCGGGCGTCTTGCGGAAATCCGTCCGCTAAAACCGATAAGAGTTTGATTCTGCTCTGCCTGTCCGACTGTCGGTCAGAACATATTTTCTACGCCCTGTTTTACCATATTCCCGACATTCATCGCTTCTTTTTTGAGTTTTTTGCAAAGGCACTTATCGTTCATCAGGCATACCGCGCCCATGACGGTCATTCCGACGGCGACGCCAGCGAACATAGAAGCCACCCAATGCGATTTTTTCTTCTGAAAAAACATATTATCACCTCATGATTTATTATCGGCTTTATTAACGATTTTATTCCCGCTTTTTTTAAGTTTTATTTCCGCGATTATCCACATTATAACGGGGAAAAACTGCAGCGCCGCCGCGATATGGACATAAACGCCGAGAAACTTCGGAAGTTCGATTATATTCGGAAACAGAAGTTCGGAAATTATTGCAACGGCGACCGAAATGAAAAGGATAACCAACGTCTTTCCGCTCTTTCCCGCAAAAGAAATGCAATTCTTTATTCCGAGCGACGATATATAGACGGAAAGGCTTCCTTTCAGAATACCCGCCGTAAAAAACAGCACCGAGGCGATTATTTCGAGCCTTCGCACGACCCCTATTTCAATGAGGGAGACCGCGGCGTAGGTCGGATAAAAAAGCCTTGTCATCGTCGGAACGCCGAGAGAAAGAATGTTGTTAAACGCCACCGCGACCATCAGAATAAGAGAAAAGGCAAAGACCGTAAAATACACCTTTTTCCTCTCCCCTTTTCCCGATCTCACGCCGAGATTCAGAAGGACCATCGCTTCCGTCGCGGGGAAAACCAGATTGACGTAAGCGTTCTGAAAAAGTTTCTGCGGACTTTCGACCGTCAAAGGCTCGAGATTGTCGAAATTCCAGATATTAAAGGAACAGGCGAAAAAGACTGTCATCACGACGGCGAGAACAGGCAGGAAAAGAGCCGAAAATTTCGCCATGACCTCAAGTCCGTGGACGGCGACGTAAAAACAGACGAAGACGCAGACGGCGATAATAAATATCCGCGGCGTTTTATCAAGGGAAACTATTCCGGTGAATTCGGAGATATTCCGCACGGCGATCGCCGCGATATTGACGTAATCAAGCGTATAGACCGCGGACAGTATCCTGCCGAAGGTTTTCCCGAAGATATCCGTAAGCATTCCGAAAATATTTTTTTCGGGATATATTTCGGAAAGCCTTGCGTAAATAAAATAAAACGGCACTGCGGCGGCAAAAGAAATTATATATGCAAGCCAGAGGCTTCTTCCCGCGACGGAATATCCCGAAAGAATGGGTATCCCGCTGACAACAAAGAGCGCCGAGAGACAGACCGCCTGTTTTTTTGATATTTTTTCTTCCATACCGTCACCTGTCCGAAACCGCATTCTGCGGAGTTCTTCCCGAATCGATTATCTCACATTCGCATACGATCTCAAGAGACGCTGTCCTGAAAACGTCGCGCCAGCCGTCTTTGATATTTTCCCATTCCGACGGCATTTTCCGACATATCATATTCCCGAACGCAAAGACGTCACTGCCGAAATTCTGTTTTATTTCGGCAAACGCTTCCGACAGTTCTTCTCCGACAGCCCTTTCAATTTCTTCCTGAAGATATTCCTTGTCTTTCGGGTCGGAAAGGTCGCAATTTTCGGGAAGTTGCCGTGCCGCCGCCTTTATCTTCACTTTTGTTTCAAACTCCGTCGGGTATGTTCCTATATTGCTTTCGGCGGAAATATTCCGTATCTCGAAAGAGACGTATTCCCCGCCGACGGGAAGTGTCATGTCCCCGCCCGAAAGTTTGCCCATGAGCATAAGATACCGCCTTGCCGTTTCGGAAGAAATGTTTCCGACGGCACGATCGTCCTTAAAAACAGTCATTCCCGAATAAAAAATTTCCTTATCGCTCACCGACAGTCTCGGCAATATAAGGTCTTTTCCTTTATATTCAAGAGCGTTGAGACAGGCGTAAGCCTGCGCCGACGGATAGACCGCCGAACCCGGATTATCCTGTTTCATCATATCGAAAATTCCGTATGAAACGATATCGTAAAGCGGCAGGTCGCAGTCAAAGACGGTCGAAGAGGCCTCCCCGCCGACAGTGACCAAAAGGACAGTAAGGCGCATTGAATTGCAGTGAAAAATCATATCCAGAATTTCCGAGATCCCGTTTTCCGCCGTCTTTTCACCGATAAAGATGACCTGACAGTGACTGAAATCAAAAGGTTTTCCGCTTGCGTTTTTAAGCCCTTCCATCGCTTCAAACACTGTTTTCCCCTCGGACATGACGGTCCCTGATTTTACCGACGCCTCGGAAGACGAGCCGGGGGCTATCGTTTCGGCGATGACGGAATATCCGTTTTCGGTCATGTCAAAAGCCATGCCTGCGACGACCACCACGTCCTCAACGTCCGCGTAGTTGTAACACCCAGTAAGCGTTAAAAGTATGAATATCAGCGCAAAAATCACTTTTTTCATTTTGTTCTGCCCGCTTTTTGTCTGTATTTCTGCGCGGTAATATCCTCAGGAAAAGTAACCATCGCCCACCACGGCGCGCGGACTATATAGTCCTTGTTTTTAAGCGGGGTCGAGAACGGACTGTATGAAAAATAATCCGTACCGAAACTTTTGAGAGAGAAAAGGTGCGCGGTCATAATAAATAAAGCAAGAAGAAAACCGTAAGCGCCGAGGACCGACGAAAACGCAAGAAACAGCAGTCTGTAAAACAGTATCGAGTTTTTGGTATTCTGGACCATAAGCCCCGCAAGGCACGAAACGGCGACCGCAATAAGCATCGGAGCGCTCGTATACCGTGCGGAAATGGCGGCGTCTCCCAAGACAAGAGCCCCGACGATACTCAAAGGCTGGCCGATGCTTTCGGGAACTCTGAGCGCGGTCTCCCTTAAAATTTCAAACGCAAAAAGAAGCGCCGAACATTCGATTATCGACGGGAAAGGCACGCCCTGTCTTGCGGAAATAAAGGACATTACAAGTTCGGTCGGCAACATATAACTGTGGAAAGCGATAAGAGCGACAAAAAGTCCCGGAAGAGAAACCGCCATAAAATAACAGACTATACGCAATACCCGCATAAACGAGGCGTAAAACGAACTTGTATAGTAGTCGTCAGCCGCCTGAAAACTCTCGACCGCAAGATAAGGCACGGTTATGACCGACGGACAGCCGTTCACGATTACCGCAATTCTCCCCTCCGCTATCTTTGCGGCGGCGGTATCGGGGCGTTCGGTGTCGCCCACGGTACGGAAAGTGCTCAACGGGCTGTCGGAGATGAATTCTTCAAGGTAATTACTGTCAAGAACCGCGTCGATATCAATATTTTCAAGTCGTTCATAAAGCAGGGAAAGCGCCTGTTTATTCACGACCGAATCAAGGTAGCAGACCGCCGTTTTCGTGTTGCTCCGTCTTCCGAAAGAAAAGAAACGCACTTTGAGATCGGGAGTGCGGAGTTTTCGCCGCAGAAGCGAAAGATTTGCCATAATATCCTCGACAAACCCCTCGCGCGGACCTTTGAGCGCCTTTTCGGTATACGGCTCTTCGACGGAACGCTGACTGTATTTTTTCGTATCCGCGACAAGCGCGTTTTCTGTCCCGTCGATAAAAATTACGGTATCCCCCGAAAGGATAGCCGTAACTATTTCCGAAAATTTGTTTTCGGTCGAAATATCTCCGCCGTATATCGCTTTTTCAAGCGTTTTTTCAGCGGTGAACGCTTTCGGAAATTCCTCGGGATATGTCATCAGCGGCTTTATGAACTGCTCGGAAACGGCGTCGGTATTCGACATACCGTCAAGGAAAAACGCCGCGCACTTCACATTGTTGCGGAAAGCAAAAAAACGCCGTGAAATTATCATCGGGTCATTTTCGAAAAGGTCGGATATATATTTGAAATTTTTTTCAATATCTTTGAAGACGACAAGCTCGTCCCCGTTTTTTTCAAGTTCTTTTTCCGATATATAATAAGGTTTCGGGAACACCGCCGTTTTTCGGAATAAGTTTTTTCAGACGGAGAAAAGCGTTCTCCTTTTCGTCTATTTTCTGTTTTTTCACATAGTTCACCCGAAAATATTTTTACATAAAAAAAATAAAGGATACATACCAGATGTATCCTTTTTTGATTCAGAGTGAATTTACTATGTTTTTGAAATGTTTGCCTCTCGCCTCGAAATTCGGATAAAGGTCGAAACTTGCGGACGCGGGACTCAAATAGACCCTGTCGCCTTTCTTCGAATTTTCGACCGCCGCTTTTACGGCGTCTTCCATTGTTTCGACTTCGACTATCTTCGTTTTTTCGGGAGAATATTTATCGCAACCAAGCAACGCCGCCTTTATCTTCGGAGCGGTCTTTCCCATAAGGATAAGGACCTTTACTTTTTCGGCAAGATAAGGCGCCAGCGGCTCGTAAGGTATCTTTTTATCGTAGCCGCCCGCAATCATGACTATCGGTTCGGTTTGCGATTTAAGGCAGGCAATGCTTCTTGTAGGAGACGTTCCTATCGAATCGTTATAGTAAGAAACGCCGTTATATTCGCGGACAAACTCCATACGGTGTTCGACTCCGCCGAAATGTTCGGCGATGTCTCTTATTTTTTCGACGGGGCAAAGTCCCCACACGGCAGATATCGCGGTCATATAGTTATCTACGTTATGGTCGCCGGGAATTCTTATAAGACTGCGGTTCATGACCGTTTCTTCTTTTCCGTTTTCCGAATGGATTATGTCGCCGTTTTCTGCAAGGTAAGTACCGTTTCCGACTTTATCTGTAAGAGAAAAGAAACATACGTTTGCTTTCGCTTTTTTCGCAAAACCTCTTGTTATGTCGTTATTGTAATTGAGGACAAGTCTTGCATCGGGTTTCTGATTTATGAAAATATGTTCCTTTGCTTCGATATATTCGTCCATTCCCGTATGCCAGTCGAGGTGGTTCGGAGCGACGTTCGTCACGACCGCGATATCGGGCGACGGAATAAAGGACGAAAGTTGGAAAGACGAAAGTTCTATCACCGCAAAATCGTTTTCCTTTATATTCTCAATTTCGGGGAGCAGAGGTTTGCCGATATTTCCGCCGAGATGGCAGGTATAACCCGCTTTTTCGAGCATTTTGCAGATAAGGGTCGTGGAAGTCGTTTTTCCGTCGCTTCCCGTGACCGCCGCGATTTTACAGGGGCAGAGACTGAAGAATTCTTCCATTTCGGAGGTTATCCTGCCGCCGTTATTTTTTGCATCGACATAAACTTTATTATCGGGTCTCATTCCGGGAGTTCTGAAAACGACGTCTCCCGAAACGCCGTCAAGATAATTTTCACCGAGGACGAATTTTATATCTTTGCCCTCGTATTCCTTTAATACATCAGCCATCTGCTCGGGCGTTTTTTTATCGTGGACGACGACCGACACGCCGTGCGACAGAAACAGGTCGGCAACAGGGCGGTGGCTTACGCCGAAACCGATAAGGGAAACGGTCTTTCCTTTGAGATTTTCAAAATATTCGCTTATTCTGCTGTTCATAAAAAAATCTTCTTTCAGATATTTTTGATAACCGGTAATATCATCGGCTTGCGTTTTGTCTGATCGTAAATAAATTTCGAAAGGTCGTCGCGGACTTTGCTTTTTGCGTTATATACCCATTCGCCCGAACCCTCTTTCGCACAGTTTTCAATGCTCTGAGCGGTGCGTTCCTTTATTTTCTCGGTAAGGTTCTGGTTTTCCTTTACATAGACGAAACCTCTTGTCAGGATCTCGGGCTCGGCAAGAAGTTCTTTCGTTTCGTCGTCGACGACTGCGACAACGACGATAAGTCCGTCCTGCGAAAGGTGGCGTCTGTCGCGCAAAACGATATTTCCGACGTCCCCTACTCCGAGACCGTCGACAAGGACTTTACCCGCGGGGACAGTGCCTACGGTTTTGATAGACTTTGAAGTAAGTTCGATTATGTTGCCGATATCGGTCACCATGATATTGTTCTCGGGTATTCCCATTGATTTTGCGATAAGGGCGTGCTTTTTAAGGTGACGGTATTCGCCGTGAACGGGAATGAAAAATTTCGGTCTTGCGAGTCCGAAAATGAGTTTTAATTCCTCCTGACAGGCGTGACCCGAAACGTGGACTTCGGCAATGGACGAAGAAACGACCTCCGCACCCGAACGGAAAAGTTCGTTTATGACTCTGTTGACGAGTTTTTCGTTTCCGGGAATTGCGGTCGCGGAAATTACGACAAGGTCGTTTGAGGTTATTTCAACGGTTTTATGGTCGGAATAAGCCATTCTGTAAAGAGCGCTCATCGGCTCGCCCTGGCTTCCCGTCGTTATAATGACCATTTTTTCGGGGGGATACTGATTTACGTTTGCTATATCGACAAGCGTGTTTTCGGGGATATTCATATATCCGAGTTGGTCGGCGACTTCAAGGGTCGTTACCATGCTTCTGCCGACGACCGCGACCTTACGCTTATATTTTTTTGCGATATTAAGGATCTGCTGAACACGGTCGACGTTCGACGAAAACGTCGCGATGATGATTCTTTTCCTCGCCGCTTTCATAAATATCTCGGAAAGCGTTTCCCCGACCTTTCTTTCGCTCATTGCAAAACCCGGTCTTTCGGCGTTCGTCGAGTCCATGAGAAGAGCGAGAAGCCCTTCTGTGCCGAGTTCGCCTATTCTTGCAAGGTCTATCATTCTGTCGCTTATCGGGGTGGTGTCTATCTTGAAGTCTCCGGTATGGAGAATCGTTCCGCAGGGCGTATGCAGGGCAATTGCCGCAGCGTCCGCTATCGAGTGATTGACATGGATATATTCAACTTTGAAAGTCCCGCAGTCGATAGTGTCTCCGGGCGCGACTTCGATAAGTTCCGCTTTCTTTTCAAGATGGAATTCCTTGAGTTTGTTATAAATAAGTCCGAGAGTAAGTCTCGTTCCGTAGACGGGAACGTTGACCTGTCTCAAAAGATACGGAATTCCTCCGATATGGTCTTCGTGACCGTGGGTTATAAAAAGAGCCTTGAAACGGTCCTGATTTTTTATAAGATACTGCATATCGGGAATAACGTAGTCGACTCCCGGCATATCGTCGTCGGGGAAAAGAAGTCCGCAGTCTATTGCGATTATGTCTTTTCCGCATTCAAAGACCGTAAGGTTCTTGCCTATTTCGTTAAGACCGCCGAGCGGTATTATTCTCAGTTTTTCTGCTTTTTTCAAATATGTTCCTCCTTTTTCATTATAAAAAGATACAGTTATGTAGCGACATCGCATTTTTCGCCGTAAAAACCCGAAATACCGTTTTCACTGCCATAAAAAGCGGCGCCGCCTGAATTTATGGTTCCGCAATACAGCGGAAAAGTATGAAAAAGGCGCGCATCGCCGCCGTATCCATACTTAAATATTCAATTTATATATAATAAATTTTATATTTCAAAATCACTTTATTACATTATATCACTCACTTGTGTCATTTTTTACCTTTTCGGATACTGTTTTTATTTTATTTACATAAAATTCACACAATGCACGCGCCGTCTCGGCGTTTGCCGCCTCCGCTGCGATCTTAAAGCCGAGCCTGTCGGCTGTCGGAAAGATAGCGGCGTTTCCCCGTTGCGGAGAAGATATCCTTATCGCCCCATAACGCCGTCTCGCGCCCGGAAGAGACGAAAGTTCCGAGATTATCCTCGCTTTGTCCCGCCCGACAAAAAGCCTTTCGACCGAAACCGATATCTCCGGAAAACGGCACAGTATATCGCGGAAACTCTCCCCGCTTTCGGAAATATACGACATAAGTTCCGCGGCGCAGAATACAGGGTCGAGAAAGTTATACATAAGATACCTGTCTCCGTCCGAAAAAGAAACGCGGCGGACCGAAAAGCCGTTTTCGGCGGCTGTTGTCTCGGCAACGGAACTGAAATATTCGGGAATAAAGACTTTTTTGCGCCGTTTTCCGAAAGCGTAAAAACAGGCAAGACGAACGTCGTTTTCGGGATATTCCCTGCCGTCCGCCGTAAAGATTTTCAGTTTGTCTCCCGAAAGCACCGCCTTTTCCCCGCTCTTCAGAATAAAAGACGGGTAATCCGGCAATGCTTCACCGAACAAATGCGAAAGATGATGTCCGTAGGCGGTAAGAAAGCCGTCGAAGACCTTTAGTTTTCCGCCCCCGCCGTATACGAAATCGCGGGAAAGATATTTCGAAAGCACAGCCTTTGCCTTTTGCGGAGAAATAAGCAGTCCGTCCTCGTCGACAAGCGTTGCTCCGCCGTCTTTCATATAAACGCCGCCCTGAAATCCGAAGTTCCTGACGATATACTTAAGCGCGGAAAGGTCGGTCTGAACAAGAAGATAGACGTTGCTTCCGCTGTCCCTGACCGCCGAGGAAAACGTCTGAGCGGCGGCGGTATACGCTTTTTTCGGAAGCGCGAGCGCGATATTTCCGTCGAAAACTCTTCCGTAGGCGTACCCCCAGCGCAGAGCGTCCGAAAGCCCGTTCCGAAAATCGATTCCGCCGCGCACGATATCCGAACGCCCGACGGAAGATATTATCCTGCCCGAAAGAAAAGAGCCTTCGGCAAAAGAACAGCCGCCCGAGATGACACTGCCCGACGAAACGACCGAACCCGCACCGACAGACGTTTCCGCCCCGATAACGCTTCCTTCGCCGACAGACGAATTTTTTCCTACGGCTGATTTTTCGCAAAGCACGCTCCTGCGTATAAAAGCGTTTTTACCTACAAAGACCCCGCCGAAAAGCACGCCCCCGTCGATTTTTGCGCCGTCTTCGATAACACAGCCGTCGCCTATTACCGAAAAAGGACCTATCTCCGCATTACCTATCCTGCAATTCTTCCCGATAACGCACGGAGTAACGATTTTTGCCCCCGTAATGTCCTTCGTTTTTTCAATTCTGCAATCCCTGAGTTTTCCGCTCAGTATATCCGAGTTTGCGCGCAGGAATTTTTCGCAGGTACCGATATCCTCCCAATAGAAATCAAAACATTTTGCATATATCGGAATATGTTTTTCAAGAAGCAGAGGAAAAAGATCTTTTGAAAAATCAAACGGAATGTTTTCGGGGATAAAATCAAAAATTTCTTTTTTGAAAATATA
>CAKSQP010000002.1 GCA_934486965.1 uncultured Eubacteriales bacterium | reverse complement strand
CTGTTGTGTTACTCATTGATGTTTCACCTTTCTTCGGACAAGCCGAACAGTTATACCCGTATATTTTACAATAAAAACACAGTTTTGTCAATAGCAAAAGCGGCAGAGATATAAAAACGGGGCAACATATTTTTCAAAAACTATTGCAAACGGCGATAAAATATGTTAATATAGAATATATCGGTATATAAGGAGGAATATTTATGCCCGCCGCCTTTAATGACGATGAAATGAAAATACTCGTTCTGTTCGCTCTGAACTGCGCAGGCGGATTTTCGGAAACGGAGACCCTCTGCAACATAGTCGCCGCCGCGGACGTGAATTATATCGACACCAAAACGGCTATTGCGAAACTTATCGAACTCGGTCTTGTAACGGACTATAACGACGAGGGCGAGAAATTCGCCGTAATAAACGACGACGGCAGAAAAGTCGTCGCGGAACTCAAGACGAAGATACCTATAACGACAAGGGAAAAGGTCGCTGCGGAAGCCGCCGTGACGGTCGCAAAGATACGCAGGGGGATATGCATTACCGCCGATGTTTCCGAACCGGGAGAGAACGGTTTCTGCACCGTGACCCTCGATCTTCTCGACGACGACGGAACAAGGCTTATGAAACTCGAAATCCTTGCCCCCACACCCATGCAGGGCGATATGATGGCGAAAAAATTCAGGGAAAACCCGAGCGCGATCTACGAAAACGTAATAACGTCACTGTCGTAAAACGAAAGGAAAATATAAATGCCGAACGATTCACTTTTCAGAAAAACGCCGTTCAACGGATATAACCGCGACGACGTAACCGAATATATTCTGGAGCAGGACGAAAGAATAGCCGACTTAAAGCACGCGCTTGAGAAACGGAACGCAGAATACGAAGAACTGAAAAAACAGGCGGAAGAAAAGCCCTCAAACGAAGACAGGCTCCGTCAGGAGATAGACAACCGCGACGGAATGATAACGGTTCTCGACGATATGAACCGAAACGAACTGCACGCCCGCGACGAAAAAATAGCGGAACTCGAAAAGAAACTTTCGGACGCCTTAAAGGAAAACGAGGAGGATATGTTCGCCTCTCAGAAAGAAAACGAGGCGAAACTTTTCGAAATACAGAAAGAACTTGACGAAGTCCGCGCCCTGCTTTCGGAAAAGGACGAAGAAATAGAAAAACTGAAGAGCGAAAGCGAAAAAGCGAAAAACGAAAGCGAAGAAATTCTCAAAGCCGCCAAAATCAAAAGCGACTACATGGTCAAGAACGCGGAGTTCTTTGCGTTCTCGACAAGGGAAAAACTTCTTTCGGCAAAGAAAACGATAGACGCGGCGCTCGCCGATATTGACAAATCCATCTCAACCACAAAAGAAGAAACCGAGGACTGAAAATGAAGAAAAAAAGAATAGCCGCGGCAATTATCTGCGTAATTCTGGCAGCGTCGCTGCTCATCTCGCTTGTCGCGTCGATACTTTATACGGTAAATATGTAACGTAACGCAAAAACGCTCTTCCCGCAACGGGAAGAGCGTTTCTTTTTTTAATTTTAATTACGCGGCTATCTCAAAGATATTGAGAAGAAAAACTATGACCATGAATATTATGGAGATAATAACGGTAAGTCTCTTCATAAGTTCTTCGCGGGTCGCACGTTTGTTCTTGGAATAGAAGTTCGAACTTCCGCCGGTTATAGCGCCGGACATAGAAGCGTCTCTGCCTGCCTGGAACAGAATTATAAGAACCAGAGCAACCGAACAAACCAGAAGCATTATTGACAATACGATCGTAAGCGTACTCATTTTTGTCCCTCCGTACAGAATTTTTGTCTTCCGACAATATCGGATAAAAGCATAAACATTCGTTACACTTTGACAGTATACCATTTTTCGTCCGTTTTTGCAATACCCGTCGGGACATAGTTCATAATTTCGTCATATTTAATCTTTTCGGCAAAGAGTGATTTCGACTATTTCGGGCGGGATAAGCCGCCACGGAATATGCTTGAAATTGCCTATTCCGCGACCGACGACAAGCACGCCGCCGTTTCTTTCGTAGGTATTCTTATAATATTTCGGCAAAAGATATTGCCGCTGAAATCTTGCAAAAAGCGGTTTTCCGTCGGCAGGGGCAAAAACTCCTCCGACAAACGGCAGTTCGATGACCCCGCCGTGGATATGTCCCGAGATCATTAGATCGGGCGGATTTTCGAAATCGTCGAAGACAAACGGCGAATGATATAAAAAGACCGAAAAACGGTTCTTGTCGAAATCGAACATATCTTTTTTATATTCGAAATATCCGCAGCCGTAAAGGTCGATTTTTTCGTTTCCGCAACAGAGAGCGGTTTTGCCGTGCAGATTTTCGACCCTCTTTTCAAGTTCCGCAACATAGTTTTTATAATCGGGATATTTTTTCAGTCTCGCGTCGTGGTTTCCGTCGACGTAATAAAGCGGAGCGATCTTCTTAAGGTCGTCGAGAAGCGAAAAGAACTTTTTATCCTTATTTCTTATTTCGTGCATATCTCCGCCGAGAAAGATAAAGTCGGGCTTTGTTTCCGCAGTCTTTTCAAGCAGTTTTTTCTTTGAATATCCGGAAAGTTTCGCGTCGTGCAGGTCGGAAATCAGGGCTATCTTCCTGCCGTCGAATTCTTTCGGGATCTTCGGGCTTGAAACCGATATTTTTTTTATTTTAACGGTATAGGTAGCGACGGTGATATACAGAGTGACAGCCGCGATAATCAGAATAACCGTAAGAAATATTTCCATACATTTCTCCTTTTATCGTATTGTACCACTATTTTATGGCAGAAAATCAAAATAATTTCGCCTAATGACAAAAACTCTCTTTACAAGGCGGTTGAAATAGTGTATAATAAATATATATTATATAAAGGACTCTGACAATGATTTTCGAAGATATAATTTCGGGTTCGGCGAGGTTTGACGCAGCGACCGTCCTTACCGTCTTATTCATTATTGCCGTCGGGCTGCTTTTCCGTATGCTTTCGGCGGCGATACAGAAACCGTTTCTGAAAAACGGACTGTCTTTTCCGAAGACCGTTTTTTCTCTTTATTCGCTCTTTTCGGTGATATCGCTCGCCTTTTTCGGAGCGGCGCCCCTTAAGGCGGAAACTTCGGACAGAAAGAAAAAAGCGAAGATATCTCTTACTCTGTGGCTTGCTTTTGCCGCGGCGGGCGCTCTTTTTATCGCAATTCTCTTCCCGCTTACAAACCTGCGTATTTTTCTTACCGCAGGCGCCCTGTTTATCGGGACGGCAACGGTAAATCTCCTGCCTCTTCCGGGATTTCTGCTCTTCGGTATGCTCTGCGGAATTCTTCCCGAAAAACTTTCCGGAAAACTTGAAAAAGCGGAAAAGTTTTCGCCCGTATTTATAATTTTCGGACTTTTGTTATTTGCAAGAAGCGGAGCGGTTTCCGCGGTCGTAAATCTTCTTCTGTAAAGGAAATACATTATGGTACTTCAGATACTTCTCGATTCGGGCCTTGATATAAAAACGAAAATTTTACAACTTATCTTCTGTTGTCTTGCGCTTATTCTGGCGCTTTCCATTCATGAAAGTTTTCATGCGATAGCGGCGCTCTGCATGGGCGACGACACCGCAAAAAGACAGGGCAGAATAACGCTCAACCCGTTCAAACACATGGACCCCGTCGGCACCGTGCTTTTGCTTCTTGTCGGTTTCGGCTGGGCAAGCCCCGTGCAGATAAATCCGATGAATTTCAAAAACAGAAAAGCGGGAACGATAGTGACCGCCCTTGCGGGACCTTTGTCGAATTTGCTTTTTGCGTTTTTAAGTACGCTTATCTACTACCTGCTTTACGGCGTTGCCATAGCGACTCAGACCGAAGTTGTGGCGACAATCGCGTATTTCTTCTTGATTTTCGCGTCATATAATATCGGTCTTGCGGTATTTAATCTTATACCCATTCCGCCGCTTGACGGGTCCCGCGTTCTTGCGGAACTTCTTCCCCCGTCGGCAAGACTTAAATATTACCAACTTGAAAGATATTCCCAGATAATTTTCATTGCCCTTCTCGTAATCCTGAGGACCTTTGATTTCCTTTCGGTCATCGAAAGCGGGATATGGTATCTTTTCAGTCTTGCGGGAATGCCTCTTCTGCGGCTTTTTATTTAGAGGTACGGCATGGCAATACAGTTCAGACTTGAAGTTTTCGAAGGGCCTCTCGACCTGCTCCTTTCCCTTATCGAAAAAAACAAAATAGATATCTACGACATTGAAATACATCTGCTGACCGACCAGTATATGGAATATATCAGAGAGGCGCAGGCTCAGAACATGGAACTTACCGCCAACTTTATCGAAATGGCGTCAAGGCTGATGTATATAAAATCCTGTTCGCTTCTGCCGCGCGAAGAAGACGAAGAAGACCCGAAAGCAATGCTTGAAGAAATGCTTCAGCAGTATGTCAAGTATAAGCAGACGGCGGCTTTCTTAAAAGGCAGATATATCGGAAACAGGTTGTTTTTCAGAGAAACTCCGCCCGTGGGGCTTCCGGCGGCGTTCGATAAAGATATGCTCCCCGAAGTTTCCGACTTGCAGGCGGCTTACATTGCGGCGATAGAGCGAAACGAAAGAAAACAGCCTATCCCCGTTTCGGCATTCAAAAAGCTTGTCGGAACGAAAGTCATTTCGGTAACGAGCCGAATAGTCTTCATCTTAAAAAAGATATTCCGCAGCGGAAAAATAAAATTCACGGGGCTTTTCACCGCCGAAAAGAGCCGCAGCGAGATAGTCGCAACGTTTCTTGCGGTGCTTGAACTTATGCACACGGGAAGAATCGACGTGACAAACGAAGACGTCAAGGATTCCGAAATAATTCTCAACAGAAAGAGGCCGTAAATGGACCTGTCAAACTACAACCTCGTTCCGGTTATCGAAGCGATTTTATTCGCTTCTCCGGAGGCCGTTACAATAGAAAAACTCTGCGTTTTTTCCGAAAGCAAGAAAAGCGAAGTTCTCGACGCTCTCGACCTTTTACGCGAAAAATACGACGCGGCGGATTCGGGGCTCACGCTCCAGCGTAAAGCCGACACCGTAACCATTTCGACGAAAGAAAGCCTCGGAGAAATCGTTTCGAACTTCATGCAGAGCCGAAAAAGCCCGTATCTCTCGAACGCGGCGCTTGAAGTTCTTGCGATAACCGCCTACAATCAGCCGGTGACGAAAACATATATTTCACAGATAAGAGGCGTTCCGTCGGGAGAACTTGTCGAAAACCTCGTCGAAAAGAAACTTATGCGCGAAAGAGGAAAACTCGACCTGCCGGGAAGACCGATGTCCTATTCGGTAACCGAAAAGTTCTTAACCATATTCAATATAGATAAGGTTGAAGATATCCCCTACCCCGAAGGGCTTAAAAGAAGAGGAGACCCCGACGAAAGGCAGCAGACCATTGAAGACGCCGCGGAACAGGCGTCGGAGGAAACGACGTGAAAGTGCTTGCCGTAATAGGCTTGATTTTCCTTTGGATTTTTATAGTTCTTCTCGCCCTTATCGCCCTGCTCTTTCTTCTTTCGCTCCCAAAGGCAAAAGTCAGACTTTCTTATGACGGAAAATTTTCGGCAGGAATAAAATACCTGTTTATATCAAAAACTCTTACCGACGGCGAAAAAAAGGAAAGACCCGAAAAGGCGGAAGAAACGGCAAAGCCGAAAGATAAAAAGCCTATGCCGCGATTTTTGCAGAATATCAAAGTTTCCGATTGGCTCGCCCTCGTAAAAATTCTTTTTACCGATTTCGTTTTCAAAATCAAAATAGAAAAATTCGATTTTGACGCAAAGATTGCGACCGACAATGCCGCCGACACCGCGCTTCTTTACGGAAGAATTTCCGCGGCGACATATCCGATAGTTTCGTTTCTCGCGGCAAAGGACGTCATCAAAAAAGCGAATATAAACATTTATTCCGACTTTCTTTCCGAAAAATCGGAATTCAGGGGCGAGGCTGTTGCGTCGGTCCGCCTTATAACCCTTATTTATACAGCGATCAAAGCAGGTATCTATCTTCTGACAAGAGACAGCCTGCCCGAAAATACAAAGAAACAAAACAACTGAGAGGTGTAAAATATGTCTGAAAACAATCACCCTATACAGGGCGTTATGGAAACCGCCATGCATAATCTCAAAGAAATGGTCGACGTAAACACTATTGTCGGCGACCCGATAACCACCCCCGACGGAACGACCGTCATTCCCGTTTCGAAAGTCAATTTCGGCTTTACTTCTGGAGGCTCGGACTTCACGACAAAGGCTCATCAGTCCCCCAACAAGCCCGAAAATCTCTGCTTCGGCGGCGGTTCGGGAGCGGCGGTAACGATCCACCCGATAGCGTTTCTCGTAATTTCTCCCGAAAGAGGAATTTCGCTTCTTCCCGTCGACCAGAGTTCGATGTCGGCAGTCGATAAAATAGTAGATTCGATGCCCGACCTTATCGAAAGAGTAAAAGACCTCTTCCCGAAAAAGAAAAAAGCGGACGAACCGACAGAAGAATAATAAAACATTACAGAATCCCGAACTTTCGGGATTCTGTTTTACACTCCAAGGAAAAATATGAACCGTGATATGACCAAAGGCAGCATTACAAAAGGGCTTCTTTTGTTTTCGCTGCCGATGATTGCAGGAAACTTACTTCAACAGTTTTACAATATTGCCGACACTCTTATTGTCGGGCAGGCTCTCGGAAAAGACGCCCTCGCCTCCGTCGGGTCGGCATACTCTCTTATGACATTTGTAACATCGATATTTCTCGGTCTTTCGATGGGTGCGGGAGCATTGTTTTCAATATATATAGGAGAGAAAAGCACCGAAAAACTCAAATCGGCGATAGGACAGGCGTTCACTCTTATTGCCGCAGTTACCGCCGTTCTCAATGTTCTTTTATACGCGTTTATCGACCCGATACTTTCGTTTTTGCAGATACCCGAAACGCTTTACGCCGACATGAGAGAATATCTTATCATAATTTTTGCGGGGATAGCGGCGACCTTTCTTTATAACTTTTTCGCGTGTCTTTTGCGTGCCGCCGGAAATTCCGCCTCTCCCCTGATTTTCCTTGCGGCGTCGGCACTAATGAATGTCGCCCTCGACCTGTGGTTCGTCCTCGGCCTTAATTTCGGCATTGCGGGAGCCGCGGCGGCGACCGTTATTTCGCAGTATGTTTCGGGAATAGGACTGCTTCTTTTTACGGTTTTCCGCGAAAAGAAACTGCTTCCCGAAAGAAAACATTTCAAACCGAACAGGAAAATTCTCGGAGAGCTTTTCGACCTGTCGTTTCTCACCTGTGCCCAGCAGTCGGCGATGAATTTCGGGATTTTACTTATCCAAAGGCTTGTCGACGGCTTCGGCCCCGTGACGATGGCGGCGTTTGCCGCCGCCGTAAAAATCGACACTTTTGCGTATCTGCCCGTTCAGGATTTCGGCAACGCATTTTCGACCTTTGCCGCACAGAACTACGGAGCAAAGCAGAGCGACCGCCTGAAAAAAGGAATGAAGACGGCGGTCTTGGTCTCGGTTATCTTTTCGGCGATAATTTCCGCTGCGGTGATCGTTTTTGCCGAGCCGCTGATGAAAATTTTCATTTCCGAAAAGGAGACCGCGGTCATCGCGGAGGGAATAAGATACCTGCGGATCGAGGGCGCGTTTTATATCGGAATAGGCTGTCTTTTCCTGCTTTACGGCTTTTACAGAGCAATAAAACGCCCCGGAATGTCCCTTGTTTTGACTATCGTTTCTCTCGGAACACGAGTGCTTCTCGCCTATCTGTCAGCCCCTTATTTCGGCGAACCCGGAGTTTGGGCTGCGGTTCCGATAGGCTGGGCGCTTGCTGATATAATAGGCTTTGCGTATTATTTCAAAAACAAAAAGAAACTTCTGCCGCAAAATAATTCATAATGTCAGGGTGTTGACAAATTGTTTTAAATCTGTTATAATACGAATGTAAAAAGGCACCGTTAGTAAGCGGTTAGCCTTATGACAGTTTTTAATACTTATAACCGCCATATTGCAGTATGGCGGTTATTTCTTTATTCATATCATATATACCGACAACTTTTTCCCCATTTTCCTGCTGTTCTTTATGACAAACGCCGTCCCCCTTGATTTTCCGTCCAAAAGGCAAAAATCTCATCTGAATACTCTATTATCTGCAAATTTCTTTTTAACGGGGCTGTTTTTCCGTATTTTTCATATTCGGGCAAAAACTCTTTTATTCTTATTCCGTTTTTCAAAGCATATTCTCTTGCCGAAAAATCCACTCCTACCGCCCCGCCCGAAACTATTTCGGTCACATTTTTCGGGATATATTTATCCAAATTCAAATTTTTGATACTCCGCGACCCGATAATTGCCAATTTCATATAATCACTCCAATAAATATTTGAGTAAATTATATCAAATATTATAAATATACGCAAGTGCGTATACGCACGGTCACATATTTTAATAATATTATTAAGAGGTGACCGTCATGATAAAAGAAACAATCGTTTTGAGAATTCAGAATATCTGCAAAGAAAGAAATATTAAATTCAACGACCTTGCAGTAAGGTCGGGTGTCACACCGTCAACGGTATACAGCATGATGAATCCCGAAAGAAAAGATTTATCGGTCACGACATTGAAGAAGATATGCGACGGTCTTGATATTTCTCTTCCCGACTTTTTCGACGACGATATTTTCAGAAACATAGAACAAGAGATAAAATAAACCGCAGACTTTTGTCTGCGGTTGTTTTTATATTATAATAAAATCTTTCGGGGCGGAGGTGATATCCTCGCAGCCGTCGCGTTTGACGACCGCGATATCTTCGATTCTCACACCGAATTCGTTTTCGATATAAATTCCCGGTTCGACCGTTATAACGTTGTTTTCCTTTATTACGGCGTGTTCGTTCGGGGAATAGTTCGGGCGTTCGTGGATATCAAGCCCGACGCTGTGGCCGAGGGAATGTCCGAAAAGAGAGCCGTAGCCGTGGGACGAGATAATATCCCTTGCGACGCGGTCAATTTCCAAACCCGTCTTTCCCTCTCTGACAGTTTCGAGAGCCGCTTTCTGGGCTGAAAGCACGATACCGTAGATATTTCTCTGTTTTTCGCTTGCTTCTGAAAGAAAAACGGTTCTCGTTATGTCGCTGCAATAGCCGTCGACCTTTGCTCCGTAGTCAAAAAGCAGAGCGTCGCCCTTTTTCGCTTTTCTTTCGGTCGGAACGGCGTGCGGGCAGGCGGAATTTTCGCCGAACGCGGCGATGACCGAAAAGGAAAGGTCGTCCGCGCCCTCGCATTTCATAAAATACTCAAGTTTTGCCGCAGCCTCTTTTTCGGTAAGGTCGGTTTTCCTTTCGGCAATGAGTTTACAGAGAAAATCAAAGCCCTTGTCGGCAATTATCTGCGCTTTTTTGATTTTCGAAATTTCACTTTCGGTCTTTATCTGCCGCAGAGACACCGTATAGCCGTCTCCCTCGGGAATTATCTTTGCGGGAGAAACAGCATTTTCGAGTTTTTTTGCCGAAGCGTAGGAAAGGCTGTTTTCCTCGATAAGAACGGTGTTTATATTCTCTTTTTTTACGAAATCGGCGACAATTTCATATCTGTTTTTGTCAAGTTCGCGGACCTCAATACGCTTGTCAACGGTGTTTTTAGCGGCGATTATATATCTGAAATCGGTATAGAAGACCGCGGTATCTTTAGTTACGAAAAGAAAACCGTTCGACGAGGTAAAACCTGTGTAATACCTGCGGTTTTCGGGTCTTTCGATATACGCCGCCGTGTTTTCGGGCAGCATTTTTTTAAGTTTTTCTATCATTTTACGCCTCCGCAAAACTTTCGTAAGTTTTTTTCATTATAAGCGCGTCACGGTCCATAACGTCGGACGATTCGCAGATTATCGTCGGGCAAAGTTCCTTTTTATAAAGAAGTTCGGCAAGCGGCGTGAAATCGGGACCGAAAGTCTCGTCGTCGAAAGTCAGATGCCTCTTTTCGCCGCCCGCCGTATATTCTATCTTCGAGAAGTGGCAGTGCATATATTTGAGCCTGTCATGTCCGAGTTTATTTTCTATTTCGTCGAGGATATCTTCGTAATCCTCCGAGGTTTTTATGCCGCCGAGAGTCCGAGCGTTGAGATGTCCGAAATCGATACAGGGCAAAAGCCTTTCGTCGACAAGACACAGTTCCATGACCTCCGAAAGAGTTCCGAGTTGATTGATTTTTCCCATTGTTTCGGGGCAGATTATAATATCGGAAAATCCCTCCGAATCAAGCGCCGCGACAGCCTTTTTTATTGTGTCTTTTGCCAGCGAAAGGGCTTCTTCGCGGGAAATTTTAGCGCACGAGCCGGAATGGACGACGATGCGCTGCGCGCCCATTTTCTTTGCCGCGGCGGCAGTCTGCAAAATGTAGTCGACACTCTTATCCCTTTTTTCTTCTTCGACCGACGAAAGCGAGATAAAATAAGGGGAATGGACCGACGGGAAAACCCCGAATTTTTCGCAGTTGGCTTTGAGTTCGGCGGCTATGGCGTCGGTTATCCGCACTCCGTTTCCGCACTGATATTCGAAAGCGTTAAGCCCGAGTTTATTTAATATCTCGGGGGCGTCGGGACTTTTTTTAACGCCCAGATTTTTCATGTTCGGCGAAACGCCGGCAGGTCCGAATTTTATCATTCCGCAATCTTCCTTTCCCTTTTTCTCTTAATTTTTATCCACAGAGTAGCCTTTTCGCCGATCGGCTTTACCTTATATGAGGTTATCCCGAAAAGGTTCGCGCCCTTTATATCGGTAAATATCTGATCGCCGAGCATTGCCGTTTCTTTTTTTTCAAGATCAAGGGCGGCGACCGCCTTTTTATAGTTTCTTTCGGCGGGCTTTCCCGAAACGCAAAAGAACGGGACGTTCAGTTTTTCGGCGAAAGGTTTGACCCTTTTATAATAGTTATTCGAAACGAAACAGAGCAGAATTCCCGCGTTTTTGAGGTCTTTTGCCCACTTTTCGACCTCTTTTGTCGGCAGAGGGTAATTGTGCGTTACCAAAGTGTCGTCGATATCGCACAGCAGTCCTTTTATTCCGTTTTGCTTTAAGAATTCGGGAGTTATTTCCGAAAAATGCCCGAATTCGGCGGTTGGGGCAAGCAATTTTTTCTTATCCATATTATCTCCGTGTAAAAAAGGCTGTAACCTTGCAGTTACAGCCTTTGAGTTGGACTCTTATTTATATTTGCGTTTTCTTGCAGCTTCCGACTTCTTCTTTCTTCTGACCGAAGGTTTCTCATAATGCTCTCTTTTTCTTACTTCTGCGAGAACACCTGCTTTGGAACACTGTCTTTTGAAACGACGGAGTGCGTTGTCCAGAGACTCATTTTCTTTCAATCTGATTTCTGCCATTCTTTGTCCCTCCCTCCATCGCCGTTCTTTTTAAGATCCGTTTTTTGCGGAAAATCCAGCGATTTCATAAATTCGGAAAACCGTAAACTACCAGTTTTCTTTTTACATTATACACTATTTTGAGGACGATGTCAAGAGGTTTTTTCTATTTTTTAATTTCGCGGTAAAAATTCGTGCAGAAGAGACCCGTCGGGAATGACCGAAAGCGGCAGAGGGGTGACTTCGGAAAGCAGAGAACGGAGTCGTTCGGCGGTTTTGAAATAAGGACTGTTCTTTTCTACGGTCGAAAGAATTTTCTCCGCCTCGTTTTTAAGAACGCATATTTCATACGGGTGGGTGGTGTCGAGAAGTTTATCGGCGGTCTTTCCGAGAGGTCGGATATAGACGTCCTCGCACGCCGAAACGTCGCCCCACATTTCAAAAGTCCGTTCGGCGGAAGACGCTCTGTGGTAATAATCTCTTACAAGCCGCCGTAAAAAGCGGAGTTCCTTGCGGTCTATGGCGTCGTCCTTGAGAAAATAGCCCGAGTGGGGGCTTACATAAATGCTGTACGCAGCGTCTCCGAGGCGGTTTCTCACCAGCGGGTTCAAGGCGTGAAGTCCCTCCACTATCATAATTTCGCCCTCTACGGGGTTTGTTTCGTCAAGACGCCTGCCCGTCGTGAAATCGTAAGTCGGCAGGACCGCTTTTCCGTCTGCGGCAAACTCGTTCATCTTCTCTTCAAGAAGGGAAATTTCAAGGGATTCGATGACTTCGGCGTTTATTTTGCCGTCAATGACGGGCATTTCGGTCCTGTGTTTATAAAAATCGTCCATGGAAACGACGACGGCGCGCTTGCCGAGTTTTTCAAAAGCCGCGGCAAGTTTTTTCGCGGAGGTCGTTTTCCCCGACGCCGAAGGACCCGAGATCAGAAGAATTTTCTTTTCAAAAGCCGCAAAAAGCGTTTCGGCAAGTCTCGCGGAGTACATTTTTTCGCTGTACTCGACAAACGCTTCGGGGCAACTTTCGGCGGCGAAGTCGACCGTTGAGATAAGATATTGGTTTTTACTGTTTTTTAAGAACATCGGTTCGCTCCTTAATATAGTTGTAGGCGAATTTAGTATTTCCGTGTCTTTCGGCTTTATGGGTCGCAGGGTCTATCTTTTTCGTTACCGCCCCCGCGCCGACTCCGTAGATATCCTGAACGTCGTCCATCATATAGATATTGTAAAAGCATTCTTTTCCCGCTTTGGCAAAACCTATATTTTCGTTATTTCCGACGGTGTTTTTCTGTTTGTATAAATAGTAAGGGAAATACCCCTCTTCCCGTCTTCTTCTGTCAATATATGAAAGAAGCGATGAAACATCGGTTTTTTCGGCGGCGGCAGTTACTCCCGAAACGTTTTCCTCCGCGCCGAAATCAGCCGAGCGCTTGAGATAAAGAGTATGCACGGTAACGTTATCGGGGGAAAGCGAAAATATCCTGTCGACGGTATCGGAAAAACTTTCGGAAGTATCCTCCGGAAGCCCCGCGATGAGATCGGTATTTATAATAAAAGGATATTTTTCGGCAAGACCGTATGCTCTGAAAAAATCTTCGGCAGTATGTCTTCTGCCTATTTTTTCAAGCACCGCATTATTTAAGGTCTGCGGATTTATGCTTATTCTTCCGACCCCGTGAGCCGAAAGGATTTTGAGTTTTTCGTCGGTCACGGTATCGGGTCTGCCCGCTTCGAAAGTAAATTCTTTGATATCAAAAGGTTTGAGAAATTCTTTTTCGATTGCCGAAAGCAGAGTTTCGGTCAGCGTTTCGTCGAGGACAGACGGTGTGCCTCCGCCGACGTAGACCGTCGTGGGATTTTTTCCGTCGGAAATTATCTTTTCTCTTACTTCCGCCATTTCCTCACATAAAAGCGAAATATATTCGGGCAGGAGTTTTCTTTCCTTTTCGGTCGCGGAGGAAACAAAGGAGCAGTAATGACATCTGCTCGGGCAGAACGGTATCGAAATGTAGACAGAAACGTCGTTCGGGCGGTTTTCGTCGAGCGCACGGCGGCGGCCGTCGAGCGTTTCTCTGCAAAGGCGTGTTTTTTCTTCGGAAACAAGATATCTTTCACGGAAGACCTCATCGGTTTTGTCTCCGTAAACAGCCTTCGTCTTTTCGTAAAGCAAAGCGGGGCGGATACCCGTGATTATTCCCCACGGAGACGATTTCCCCGTAACTTTACATAATACGCCGTAAACCGCCGTTTTGACAGCGGTCCTGAAAAAATCGTATTCTTTTTCAAAGGGGTAAAATTCCGAAAGAGAAGTTTTACCGTCGGCAAATTTAACATAAACGCCGTCTTTTTCGGCTCTTACTTCAAGAATTTTGCCGTCCTCCGCAGAAAAGGAGACCCTCGGGAAGAAAAGCAGGCAAACGCATTGCACATCATATAAAAGAGGTGCGTTTTCAAGTATAATTTTCATCTTAAAACCAGAGTTCTTTTTCGTTTGCGACGGTCGTCGGGAAAGCGTGTCCGGGGTAAATTGCGACGTCGTCGGGAAGCATTGAAAGCACCTTTCTTATCGAATTTTCGATATCTTCGGTGCTTGAAAGCGGAAAATCGGTCCTGCCGCGGGTGCCCCTGAAAATCGTGTCTCCCGAAAAAAGGACTTTTTCCTTTTCGAAATAGAACATACAGCCGCCGGGGGTGTGTCCGGGGGTATGGATAACTTTGAATTTCGAATCTCCGACGTTATATATTTCGCCGTCGTTTATCCAATGATCGACTGTGTATTCCCGTCTTTCGAGGACGTCCGGCACTCCTCCCGGAGAACTCAAATCAAAATCGGTAAGGAAAGGTTCATCGGCACGGTGCATATAAATTTCGGCGCCGTCCTCCCTTTTGAAATCGTCCATGAAATAGGTGTGGTCGAGGTGTCCGTGGGTGAGGAAAATGCGGTTCGCCCGCCTGCCGTCAAGTCTCTTTCTTATTTTCGAAATTTCGCAGCCGGGGTCGATAAGGACGGTGTCGTCGCCCGAAATAAGGACGTAGGTGTTCGTCTGCAAAAGTCCGCCCGCGGCTCTTCTAATTTCCATGTTTTAAGTCCTCGCTGTCAATAACTATCGTGACGGGTCCGTCGTTTTCGGCAAGAATCTGCATATCCGCTCCGAAAACTCCCGTTTTTATCGGTTTTTCGCATTTGAGGTTTTTTATAAAGCCCTCGTAAAGAGGAATTGCCTTTTCGGGACGCGCAGCAGCAATAAACGAGGGACGTTTCCCTTTTTTGCAGTCGGCGTAAAGCGTAAAATTCGAAACGACAAGAATTTCGCCGCCGATATCGTCGACCGACAGGTTCATTTTTCCGTTTTCGTCTTCAAAGAGGCGAAGCCCCGAACATTTTGACGAAAGCAGACGCATATCCTCTTCGGTATCGGTGTCTTTAACGCCGAGCAGGATAAACAGTCCGCGGTTTATGCCGCAAACGCCCTTTTTATCGGCGGTAAGTATCGCCTTTTTTACTCTCTGGATAACTGCTTTCATATATTTCCTTTCAGCGTCTTACAGACGCCACTCCGTTAAGTTTTTCGATCTTTCTCGCTATCGTTTCAAGGTGCGACAGGCTGTGGACCTGAATTGAAAGCGATATAAACAGGTTTCCGTCGTCCAACACTTTCGTATTCATCGACAAAAGAGATATCCTCGACGAAGAAAGCACCGACGTTATCTCCGAAAGAATACCGAGGTTCGGAGACGAGGTCTCGACAGTCAGAGTCGCGGTGAAATATTCGTCCGACTCCTGATCCCACGAAACTTTTATCATTCGCGACGGGTCGGCGGAGGCTATCTGTTTGCAGTCGGCGCGGTGAACCGAAACGCCGTAGCCGCGCGTTACAAAGCCGACGATATCGTCGCCCGGAAGAGGCACACAGCATCTCGCAAGCCTTACAAGGCAGTTGTCTATTCCTTCGACGACAATTCCGTTTACCGACTTCTGTTTTTTCGGCGCGATGACTTTCGGGGACGCCGCCTGTCTGAGTTTGATATAGTCGTTTTTTATCTTCGGCAGTATTTTGGAAATGACGATACCGCCGTAGCCTATCGCCGCGTAAAATTCGTCGAGCGTCGGGCACATATATTTTTTCATCAGCGGAGCGAACAGTTCTTCGCGGGTGATATCGTTGAAGTTTATGTTCATTCTCCGAAGTTCGCGTTCGAGATCTTCTTTGCCGTGAACGATATTTTCTTCGCGTTTTTCCTTTTTGAACCACTGTCTTATCTTGTTTCGCGCTTCGGAGGTTTTAACGAGATTGAGCCAGTCGCGCGACGGGCCGTTCGTATTCGACGAAGTTAAAATTTCGACGACATCGCCGTTGCGGAGCGGGGTCGTAAGTTCCGAAATTTTACCGTTTATCTTTGCCCCGACCATCTTATTTCCGACGGCGGTATGAATGGCGTAGGCAAAGTCGATGGCATTGGCGTCGGCGGGAAGAGCGATAATATCGCCTTTCGGGGTCGAAACGAAACACTGGTCGGCAAACAGGTCGATGCGGAACGTTTTCATAAAGTCTTCGTCGTTTGCGTCCTGCTGGACTTCGAGAAGTTTTCTTACCCACGAAATTCTTTCGTCGTCCTTTGCTTTTCCGAGGACGCCGTCCTTATATTTCCAGTGCGCCGCGATACCCATTTCCGCGATGCGGTGCATTTCCTCGGTCCTTATCTGAACTTCGAAAAAGTAGCCGTCATACGAAACGGTGGTGTGGAGAGACTGATACATATTCGGTTTCGGGGTCGCAATATAGTCCTTGAGACGACCCGGAATAGCGTGGAACATATCGTGGATAAGCCCGAGCGCGTTATAACATTCGCTCACCTTTTTAACTATTATCCTGAACGCGTAAAGGTCGTATATCTCGTTGAACTCTTTATTCTGGGTATACATCTTGCGGTAGATGCTGTATATATGCTTTATCCTGCCGTCGACCCTCGCCTCGATCCCGACTTCTTTTAATTTATCGGAGATCATCGCGCGCAGTTTTTCGAAGAAATCATTGTTCTTGAAAGTTTCGAGGTATTCCTGAATTTCCTTATAGCCTACGGGGTCGAGATACCGAAGCGAAATATCTTCAAGTTCGCTTTTTAAGTTCTGAAGACCGAGACGGTGAGCAAGCGGCGAATAGACTTCGAGCGTTTCAAGCGATTTTTCGAGTTTTTTCTTGTCGCTCTGGCTTGCAAGCGTTCTCATGTTATGAAGTCTGTCGGCAAGTTTTATTAAGATTACGCGGATATCTTTCGCCATTGCAAGCAACATTTTTCTTATATTTTCTATCTGTTGCTCTTCTTTGGTGTCGTAATAAGAAAAATTGCCTATCTTAAGTTTCGTAACGCCGTCGACAAGCAACGCGACCTCCTCGCCGAACTGCTTTTTAATGTCGTCCAGAGTGACGTCGGTATCTTCGACGGTGTCGTGCAGGAGCGCCGCGATTATCGACGCGTCGTCAGCGCCGTATTCGACAAGGATTTTCGCGACCTCGACAGGGTGGCTGATATACGGATCCCCCGATTTTCTTTTCTGCCCGTCGTGCGCTTTTTCCGCAAACTCGTAAGCCTCTTTTATTTTGTCTGCGTTATAGTTCCCGTCGCTCTTTTCTATTGCTTCCATCAATTCTTCGCAGTATCCCTTTTCCATTTTCTCACCCCGTTTCAGTTTGAATGTTTCCTGTAAATTTCCGATTTTTCAAGAGACGTTTTTTCGGTATTCGAATTGAGTCTGACCGAAAACAAAACGTCTTCGGAAACGCCTGCCGCACTCTTTTCCGCAAAGGAAAGAAGTCCGAGTTCTTCGGTTATTTCAAGGGAAAGGACCATTTTCGAATAGGTCATTTCCGGATTTTTCATTCTGAGCGCCCGAAAAAGTCCGAGCGGGCTTATTTCCGTTTTTTCGCCCTGACAGACGCTTCTGACAAGCGAAAACACCGCGGCAACGTCTTTTCTCGTTATCTTTTCGTCTTTGCATATCTCCGTTCCGAAGTCTTCGCAAAGGCTCATCGCCCTGATTATGACGGAAAGACTTTGTCTGCCTCTGAAGACGTTTACCGAAAGACTGCACGCGATCTTTACGGCGTCTCCCTTTTTAGCCGAAAGGCAGAGCGGCGGCATTGAAAAAAACATCGCGTCGAAAGTTCCGCCGTCTTCTTTCTGAAAGGTTATCCTGCTGTGTTTGTCCGAAGAAACGCCCGTTATTGCCGCTATTTTAAGATTTTCGACGGTGAAAACGGGAGACGGATTCCCCGCTCCGAACGGTTCGAGCGCCTCAAGGTTTTTGCAGGTCGCAACCGTCAGTTTTCCGTGCGGCAGAACGCAGTCGGTCTTGACCCTGCGCATAAAGAGCCGCGGGTCGATATTCTTATCCGCATAACCGTAAATTTCTTCGCGGAACTTCTCGAAATTCTCTTTTTTCAAAGAAAGCCCCGCCGCCATTTCGTGGCCGCCGAACCTTTCGAGATTTTCACTGCAGGCGGAAATTATATTGTATATCCCGACCCCCGAAAGGCTTCTTGCTGAGCCTTTGCAGTTTTCGCCCTCAAAGGTAAACAGGACGGTCGGTCTTCTGTATTTTTCGACAAGCCGCGAGGCGACGATGCCGATAACGCCGTTGTGCCAACTCTCGTCCCCTTCGACTATGATATTGTGTTTTTCTTCGTCTCCGAGCCGCTGTTCGACCGAAGAAAAAATGCGTTTTTCGGTCGACTGCCGTTCCTCGTTTTTTTCACAGAGGATCTTTGCAAGGTCTGCGGCTTTCTTTTCGTCTTCGCACAAGAGAAGTTCGACAGCGGTCTTTGCCGACGACATTCGTCCGACGGCATTGAGCCTCGGCGCTATTCTGAAAGCGACCGACGACGAATCCGAAGAAGTGCAGTCGGCAGCCGCAATAAGTGCGGAAAAGCCGACATTTTCTTCTTTTGAAAAGGAAGAAAGCCCGTGCTTTACGATCACCCTGTTTTCGCCGTAAAGCGGCATTATGTCCGCAATCGTTCCGACCGCGGCAAGATAACCGTATTTTTCGAAAAGAGAGGTGATATCTTCGCCCGAAAGAAAAGAAACCAACTTAAAAACGACTCCGACGCCCGCAAGAAACGGAAACGGATAGCCGCTGTCCTTTCTTTTCGGATTGACGACGGGGCAGTCGGGTAAACTTTCGGCACATTCGTGGTGGTCGGTAACGACGATGTCAAGCCCCGCGTCTTTCGCGTATTTTACTTCTTCGACGGCGGTAGTTCCCGTGTCGACCGTAACTATAAGCCCAGTGCCGTCAGCCGATATTTTGTCGACAGCCTGAAAAGAAAGACCGTAGCCCTCTTTTCGGTCGGGGATATAATACGCGACGTTTCCGCCCCTGCTCTTAAGATATTTATAAAGCAGAGAAGTCGATGTTACGCCGTCGACATCGTAGTCGCCGTAAACCGTTATCTTTTTATTTTCCGAAAGCGCGTTTTCTATTTTTTCGGCGGCTTTTTCCATATCGGGAAGAAGCGCGGGGTCGCAGAGACCGGAAACGTCGGAGGAAAGGAAAGCCTTCGCCTCGGAGACGCTCCCGCAACCGCGGTTTACAAGAATACGGGAGACAGTCTCGTCAATACCCGCCGCCGTAAATTCGGATATTAAATTTTCGTCTTGAGAAAGTATCTCCCAGTCAATCATATTCTGCCCTTATTCAGAAGTTCGTGTTTTGTATCCCAGAGTTTTTGGGAAAGGTCGACATAGTATTCCTCGGGGTTTTCAAAACGGACAAGTTCGTCCCAGAGTTTTCCTATCTGTTCGTTGCAATAATTCTTTATTTCGCCGATTTCGGGCGAAGTATAAACTTTTTTGCCTTTGAGATATATCGGTTTTAACAGTTTTACCGCGGTGTAGTTTTCAAAGGTCTTTTTCTTCCAGGTGAACTGCGGGTGGAAGAGGGTTATCGGTTTTGTGAAGTCAAAAGTCTCGTCTTTTAAGGCGATAAGGTCGGCGACCATTTTGCCCGTGGTGTTCGAATAAAGACGGTAGACCTCCTTATAGCCCGGTGTCGTTATCTTTTCGACGTTCTCGGAAAGTTTTATCTTCGGGACAAGTTCGCCCTTGTCGTTTTCAGCGGCGACAAGTTTATATACTCCGCCGAGCACGGGTTCGCTCTTCGAAGTTATAAGGCGCTCGCCGACTCCGAAGAAGTCTATGACCGCACCCTGATTCAGAATATCGCGGATAATATATTCGTCAAGGGAGTTGGAGACGAATATTTTGCAGTCGGTAAGTCCCGCGTCGTCAAGCATTTTTCTCGTTTTTTTAGTAAGGTACGCGACGTCGCCCGAATCTATCCTTACGCCCGCAAGACGTTTGCCCAGCGGACGGAGGACCTCTTCGTAAGTCTTTATCGCGTTCGGAACCCCCGACTTAAGGACGTTATAGGTATCGATAAGCAGCGTGCAGTTATCGGGATAAAGTCTTGCGTATTCTTCAAACGCTTCAAGTTCGCTGTCGTACATCTGAACCCAGCTGTGGGCCATCGTTCCGACGGCGGGGATACCGTAAAGACTTTCGCAGATAGCGCACGCCGTTCCCATACAGCCTCCGATATATGCGGCGCGGGCGCCCATTACCGCGGCGTTTGTTCCCTGCGCGCGGCGGGTCCCGAACTCAAAAACGGGTCTGCCTGCGGCGGCTCTGCATATCCTCGACGCCTTTGTCGCGATAAGAGACTGGTGATTCGTCAGCAGAAGAAGCATCGTTTCAAGAAACTGCGCCTGAACTGCGGGACCTTTGACGGTTATTATAGGCTCGTTCGGAAAAACGGGAGTTCCCTCGGGAACCGCATAAACGTCACATTCGAATTTGAAATTTTTCAGATACGAAAGAAATCCTTCGTCGAATATTTTTTTGTTGCGGAGCATTTCGATGTCTTCGTCGGTGAATTTCAGGTTGTCGATAAAGTCGATTATCGCGTCAAGTCCCGCAGCGATGACATATCCGCCCCCGTCGGGAACTTTTCTGAAATAGACGTCGAAACACGCCGATTTATCGGTCTTTCCCGTAAGGAAATAGCCGTTTCCCATTGTAAATTCGTAAAAATCACATAAAAGCGCAACGTTTTTTTCGTTCATTTCCAAAGCCTTCCTCATCAAAATAAAATTATATATAAAATTATAATATCATATCTTCTTGCAGAAAGTATGACAAAATATCGAAATCTGCAATCGGGACGCCCGTTTTTTCCTTAAATTACCACGGATTCGGACTTTCAAAACGCATATCATACTATCGAGGAAAACGAAAGACTGTTTTCGGACACGGAGGAATCGGAGGTCTGTAAAACAGACTTCCGTTAAAGGAGATACCCTACCTTGCTTCCTCCGCCCGAGTCTTTCGGACGAAACGGGAAACGCCGAGGCATTCGCCTCGGCGTTTGTGTTATATCTCAACGGTGTAAACTTCGTTTCCGTGTTCTTTTATTAACCCGATAAGGTCTTCGGTCTTAAGGAAAACGGTCGCCGTATTTTCGTTCGGGTGAACGCCGATAAGCCCCGCGGCAAGGTCTTTGTCGATATAAAGTTTCACTTTCCGTTCTTCGTCGGAAAGAAGTCCCAGAGGAGTTACCGAACCGGAGGTGAGTTTTAATATCCCGAAAAGTTCCGTTTCGGAAGCAAAAGTAAGGGGACGAGTGCCGTTCGCTTTTCTGAAGTCTTTCAGGTCGACGCGCTTATCGCCCCAGACGGTTATAAGATAAAAATTCCGATGTTTGTCGTCCCTTACAAAAAGGTTTTTTGCGTCCGCTTCTGGGTGCGGCAGGTCTATTTTTGACATTTCTTCCATGTTGAAGACAGCCGCGTGTTCGACCGTTTCAAAGGGAATGTTTTTCGCTCTTAAAAATTCGTATGTTTCCGCTTTATTCATCTTCGGTTATATCCTTATATTCGAAAGGTACTGCCTTTCTAAGTTCTTCGGGCGGCAGGGTTATCTGAAAGCCTATTTTCCCCGCGCTTACCGAAATTTCGGGTTTATCGGCGGCGGAAACGTCGACGGTCGTCCTAAACTGTTTTTTCATTCCGACGGGCGAACAGCCGCCGTGGATATAGCCCGTAAGCGGCAGAAGTTCCTTTGATTTTATCATCGCGATACTTTTTTCGCCGACGGCTTTAGCCGCTTTTTTGAGGTCGAGTTCTTTTGCGACGGGAACGACGAATACATAGTTTCTTTTCGACGCTCCGACAGTCACGAGCGTTTTGAAGACGGTCGCTGGGTCTTCGCCCAAAGCCGCCGCGACTTCGACACCCGAAATTGCCTCGCTGATATGGTAATCCCTGCCCTCGTATTTTATCTTTTTCTGATCGAGCAACCGCATTACGTTGGTTTTTTCCATAGTTACACCCTGCTTTTTATATTCCCGAAAATTTCGTTTTTCATTATTCTTATTCTTGCCGCTTTGTCGAAATTATCGGGCTTTTTCCATCTCTTTTTAAGCGTTACGTTCGTTCCCTCTCCCGTTCCGGGACGGAGAATTTTTCGGGCGATACCGTAAGAAAGCACGGTTCTTGCCGCAGTCGCGTAATAAACTTTCGCGGCGCCGTTTTCGATAAGCGCCTTGCCGCATTCGGACAAAGTCGCGCCCGTTGTTTCGATATCGTCTATGACGATGAAAGTCCTGCCGCGGACTCTCCGCCTTGAGAAAAAGGAAATTCCGTAAGCGCCCTCGACATTTTTCATTCTCTCCGCAGAAGTTTTGCACGCGGTCTGACTTTTTATATCCTGTCTCTTTTTAAGATGACGGTAAACCGGAAGAGACAACATTCTTCCGACTTTGCGCGCAAGATATTCCGCCTGATTGAACCGTCTCTGTTCGCGGCGTCTGTAAACGGGAACAAACAGTATCCCGTTGACTGCCGAAATGTCGATATGCTCTTCGATGGCGGCGGCAAGTTTCTCGGCTATCCGAAGACCCGCGCACTTGTCGGAACCGAACTTGAAATTCAGAAGAGCGCGTCTCCATGCGGAGGAATATGCGGCGCAGGAAACAAGAATTTCGCCCTTTGCGTTTTCGAAAACGGGATCTTCGAAAAAAGAAAGTTCCTTTTCGCAGTCTTCGCAGAATCCGCTTTTGTTAAAGATCGAGACCGTTTTCCTGCATGAAGCACAGCGTTCGGTAAACAGTACCGCCGAAAGTATTCTGAAAAATTCGGACCGTCTTTTCATTGCGACAACTCTTCTATCTTGAATTTAAGCCCGCTGTAACGCTTGTTCGTATAGTTGTTTTTAACCATCATATCAAGCCTTTCCGCAGAGCCTACGATAATCATTATTTTTTTCGCACGGGTGACCGCCGTATAGAGAAGATTTCTCGTATAGAGCATTTCGGGACCCGTCCACAGCGGCAGGATAACCGCGTCAAACTCGCTCCCCTGACTTTTATGCACGGTCACGGCATACGCGTGTTCGATATCCTCAAGCATTTCCGATGTATAGCATATCTCCCTGTCGTCAAAGCGGATAACGATGCTTTCCTGTGCGGGAAGCACCTGCGTGACGACCCCGATATCGCCGTTGAAAATTCCCGTGTCGACTTCTCCGTTATCGCGCTCGAAAACGGCGTCGTAATTGTTCTTTGTCTGCATTACTTTGTCGCCGCGGTAAAAAATTCTGCCCTTTGCGCGCAGACATTTTTCCTGCTCAGCCGAAGGATTTACCCTGTCCTTTAAGGCGTCGTTCAGGTTTCCCGTTCCCGTTACTCCCTTTCGCGTCGGGGAAAGCACCTGAATATCGGTTATCGGGTCAAAGCCGTAAGCCGCGGGAAGTCTTTTTGAATAAAGGTCGCAGACTTTTTCGACGACCTCTTCGGCGGAACGCGCAGGCAGAAAGAAAAAGTCGTTGTCGGTGCGTTTTATTTCGGGGAAGACCCCGTTTATTATCTTATGGGCGTTCGTTACGATAAGGCTTTGTTCCGCCTGTCTGAATATCTCGTTTAAGACTACGGTCTTGACCTTGCCGCTGCCTATCATATCCTTAAGGACGCTTCCCGGACCGACGGGCGGCAACTGATTGACGTCGCCGACAAGAATTACCGACGAAGAAACGGGGAGCGCTTCGAGAAGGCTGTTGAAAAGCAGGAAATCGACCATTGACGCCTCGTCGACGATAACGACGTCGAAATCGAGGAGGTTAGACTTGTTTCTCGCAAATTTTCCGCCGTCGCCGTCCTGAGTGAACTCAAGAAGACGGTGAATTGTCTTCGCATCTTTACCGCAGAGTTCGGAAATACGTTTCGCGGCTCTTCCCGTCGGCGCGGCAAGAGTATAGGTGAGGTCTTTTTTTTCGAGCATTCGGACAATTCCCCTGAGGGTCGTCGTCTTTCCCGTCCCAGGTCCTCCCGTAAGGATAAAAACTCCGTGGCAGACCGATTCTCGGATAGCCTCCCGCTGTTTTTCGGCAAAGACTATTCCGAGTTCCTTTTCTATCGACTTTATATCCTTTTCAAAATTCCCGTGATAGTCGTGGGAAAACGCGGAAGAAAGCACTACTCTGTCGGCGATGTTTTTTTCGCTTTCATACGCTTTTGCAAGATAAACGCCGTTCGTGTTGCTTATTTTTTCAACAAAAACAAGTTTTCCCGTCTGTATCAAAACTTCAAGGTTTTCGGCGACGGTCTCTTCGGGAAGCGCGAGAAGTCCCGCGGCGGCGACAACAAGTTTTTCCCGCGGGAGAAACGTATGTCCGTTGCCGTAAAGATTATGTTCCAGAATATAGCAAAGCGCCGCCTTTACCCTTTCGGGGCGGTCTTTTTCACCGTCCATCGAAAGCGCCACGGCGTCCGCTTTTTCAAAGGAAAAGCCCTTTATTTCGCAGAGTCTGTAAGGGTTTTTCTTTATGGTATCGTAGGCGTTCGGTCCCCACTCTTTATAGACGCGGAAGGCCGCTGCGGCGGTAAAACCGAACTGCTGAAACGAAAGCAGGATATTTTTCACGCCCGCCGTCTCAAGATAACTGTTCTGTATCTGCTCCGCCCTGTCGCGGGAAATACCTCTTATCGCCTCAAGTTCTTCGGGATATTTTTCGATAATGTTGAAAGTTGCGGGTCCGAATCTTTCGACTATCTGTTTTGCGGTCTTCGGACCTACTCCGCGGATAACGCCCGACGAAAGGTATTTGAGCATCGCCGTTTCGGTTGCGGGAAGCGCCGTTTCGTAAGAAGAAACGACAAACTGTCTGCCGTAATTATGGTGCAGGGTATAGTCCCCCTCCGCCTCGATATATTCGCCTGCACAGACCATCGGCATTATCCCGACGGCGCAGACCGTCCCCTCGTAAGTCTCAAGTTCGAGGACGGTATAGCCGGTGTCGTCGTTTCGGTATATTATGTTGTCGGCAATTCCCTCAATCGTCATTTTTGTTCTCTCGGATCAGATATCGTATTTCGCGTCGGTCGGGATATACGGCAGGATAAAGCCTACGGCGTTCGCCCCCTCCGGTTCGGCGGAGCGTATCTGCTGATTTTTGATATAAGCGACCTTAAAGAAATCAAACGCTTCGTTTATAACGTCGTCGTCATATTCGTCAAAGGTTGCAAGCGCGTAGTTGAGAAGGTCGGTCGATCTCATTCCGTGTTTTGCAAAATAATAGACCCAGAAATCGCAGAGATCGGTCTTTGCGTTCTTTTCCTTTTCACAGACTGCGGAGACCTTTTCAAGCGTTTCGGCGTCGTCTTTATAAACGGTCTTTACCTCGTCCCAAAGAACGGTGCGGGGAAGGGTCGCGTTTATATTATAGTGGCAAAGCGTTTCGCAGAGCGGCGAAATTTCGCCGTAAGCAAGGTCGGAAAGGGTCGTCGTTCCGACAAACAGAGCCTTTTCCTTATCCGCGCGGTCGAGTATCTTCGCCTTTATTTCCCTTGCCGAGCCGTCAAGGTCGGAAATAACGGAAAATCCGAATTTGCGGGCAAGCAGGGCGATGTTTTCCGAGAAAGTGAAAACGGTGACTTTTTCCGATCTCATTTTCAGGTCTTTTGCCGTTTCGGAAAGGATATACAGCGCAAGATACCCCTCGGAAGTTTCTTCGGCTTCGACGAAAAGTTTTTTCGCGCCCGTGAATTTCGCGCGGGAATAAAGCGCCTCTTTCTGCAAAAGAGCGTAATCGGTGACGTAAAGCGTCGCGTCGTTCTTTGTGTAATACGGGATTTTGCCCGCAGCCTTTTTCGGGCGGACATATTTTATTCCCGTCGCCTTGTCGTAATCGGCGGACGCAACGACAGTCTCGGGCTTGTCTTCAGACATAAATGCGGTTATCGTGCCGTCCTTAAAAACGCCGCAGAAACCCTTGAACACGTCGTCTGCCGTACTTTCTCCGTAACCCGAATTTGCGACCGCGACAACGCATTTCTTCTCGGTCGAAATTGCGGCGCAGAACTCGGAGACGTCGTTTTTGATACATGGATACGACGGCATTGCCGTGGGAACGAGCAGGACGTCGGCGTTTTCGTTTCCGGACTGGGAAATGGCGAAAGCAAGTTTTTCTTTCGTGAATTTTCCGCTCTTATTTACGTCGCCGTCATATATTGCGATATTGCCCTCGGTAAAGGTGGCGGTCACAATGACCTTTTTATTGTTTTCGGTATAGGAACAGATTTTGTCGAGCGCCTTTTCGCTTTCTTCCTTGAAAGACGCAAGTCCCGATATTTTTGCAACGGAAACGCCGCTCAGGGCATAAGCGGGGAAAAGATAGACGTCGCCGGAATTTTTTTCGGCAATTTCAATCATTTTTTCGGCGTTTTCGAGAGGTCTTCCCAGAGTTATCGGAAAAACGCAGGTAACTATTTTCATATAAAAATTTCTTCCTTTCAGGTGATGATATCATTTTAGCATATAATTATGAACTTTTCAAGATTTGAAAAATGGAGTTACATCTATTCCTTTTCCGAGGCCGAAAGACCAGATATACGCCTTTTTCACCGGAAGAGAATACATCTTTTCCGCCGCGACCGAATAGAGGTACAACTGATATGCATATTTGTTTATCAGTTCTTCCTCCGAAAGCCTGTCGGTCTTGTAGTCGACTATCACGAGCCCGTCGTCATAAACACAGCAGACGTCCATCGCGCCCTGCAACAGGACTTCCCCGCCCTTTGCCGTCTTATCGTAAAAAGACGCTGGGACGGGAACGACGAAGTCCTCTTCCCTCATTACTTCCGACGCATTTTGCACGGCGGCATAGACCGCGCTCGCTTTATAGGCGTCGACCTTTTCTTTTCTCAAAACGGCGGCTTCGGCGGCGGTTATCTTCTTTTCGGCTATAAGCCTTGCGCGTTCGGTCTCGAAACTTTTTTCGAGATCGGCAAAATTCAGAAAACGGTGCATGGCGTTCCCGAAAAACGTGCCGTCTTTTTTGCCGTCGATAAATTCGGGACGGCGCACCGAGGGCGCGTCGGCTATTAAAAGTTCGCCGTCGCCGTCTTCGCGGTATCTCGTTTTCACAAGTTCCGTGACCGAAAGTTTCGCGGGTATTTCCGAAAGAGAACGGTCATATTCAAACGCGATGTTTTTCTTTATTTTATCAATATCTACGTGCGGTCCCGAAATTTCTTCCGCCTCTGCGTTTTCTTTTCCGCAAGGTTCTGCGGGAAGCACCCTTATCGAAAAAAAACGCCCGTCGCCCGACGAATTCGGGAAGAAAAACGGAGAAACGATATTCGGATAATATATCAGCGCCGACATTATAAACTGACCGAGGGAATTCGACCTTTCGGTCCGCACGACGGGGACCCCGTTTTTCATATCGGCGCCCCATGCGGCTTCGGCGGAAATTTTGTCGGTATTCATACCGCCGACGATTATCAGCCTGTCCCTCGCGCGGGTCAGCGCAACATAAAGAACGCGCATCTTCTCGGCTTTTTCGGCGCATTTGTCCGCAAGTTTCGCCGTCTCGCAGTGGAGCGTTTCATATCTGAAAAGCCCGTCGTCGCTCACGTCTCCGCTGACGAATCCGAAACGGCGGTCGAAAAGATAGTTGCCGCCCGGACCGTTGCCGCCCGTCGTCGCGAAAGCCGCGGAAAGAATACATACGGGGAATTCAAGCCCCTTTGATTTATGGTGAGTCATTACCCTGACGTAGTTGCCGCCCGAAAAGGTGAAATCGCTCTTCGCCTCTTTTTCGCGCGCGGCGTCGGTAAAGGAAAGAAAACCGTAAAGCCCGCCCGAAAAGGCGTCGGTATATTTTTTCGAAAATTCGTAAAAACGCAGAAGATTATCGCGCTTTACATACCCGAATTCGCCGCAGGACGCCTTTGTTAAAAAGTCGGTTTCGGTAAGTATTTTCCAGACGAGCCTGTCAGCTGTCATGTTTTCCGAAAGCAGTCTGAAATGCGAAAGAGTATGCAGAAAATCGGCGGCTTTCGGGTTTGTTTCTGCGGCGGCAACGAAATTTTCGTAAAGCGGCGCCTGTCTGTCGGCGGCTCTTATTTCGGCAATTTCGTCCTCGGTAAAGGAAAAAATGTCGGAAAGCAGGGCGGCGACGAGCGAAAAGTCGTCGTACGGGTCGTCGGTCGCTTTGAGAAGCGCGATAACGGCGTTGACCTCAACGGTGTCGAAAACGGACGCAGTTTCGTCGGAAACAACGGGAATACCCGCGTTTTTAAGCGCTTCTTCATGAATTCTTACGTGTTTTCCGGTCGGGACGAGTATTGCAAAATCGCCGAAATTCACGGGGCGCTCTTCCCCGACGGACTTATCGAAAATTTTATAACCCGAACGTATTATTTCTTTTATTTTCGACGCGCAGAACTCCGCCTCTTTTTCGTATTCCGTTTTACTGCTCTTCCTGTCGACGAGAAATATCTCGACGTCCCCCTCGTTTTCTTCCTTACGGAAAGCCGAGAGCCTGTCTTCTTCGGAATAGGCGTTACCGTAGAGTTTTTCCGAAAAAACGCCCGAACAGACAAAATTCGTAAAATCGAGTATCGACTTTTTACTGCGGAAATTTTCCGAGAGATGAAGACATCTGAGTTCCTCCGTTTTCCGAATGAAATTTTTCGGTTCGGCATAGCGGAATTTATAAATGCTCTGTTTCACGTCCCCGACGACGAACAGTTTTCTTCCGCCGTCGGAAATCGCCGTAAAGAAAAGATCCTGCATATCGTTCGAATCCTGATATTCGTCGATGATGACTTCGAAATATTCCTCCGACATCTTTTTCGCAAGGTCGGTCGGAACGAATTCGCGCGTTTCATGGTCATAGTCGGAAACGACAAGCGACAGCGCAAAACGGGAGATGACGGCAATCGGATAGCGACCGAGTTTTTCGTAAGTCTCAAGATTTTTTCTGTCGTATTCCTTAAGTATGCCGAAAAGACACAGCGCGCACGGCTTGAGTTTTTCAAGGTCTTTTGCGGCGTCGGAAGAAGTTATTTTGAAAATTTCGTTTTCTCTGAAATTCTTTTTGAAATCCGTCCTGTAAGTTTTGAATATCTCTTTTTCCTGAGATTTTTCAAGGCATAAATCCTTCATATTTTCACGGAAAGCAGGAGACGCGACGGCAACCGTAAGTTCGTCCCATTTCTTTGCTTTCGCAAGGGCGGCGACGGTCTTCATATATTCGGCTTCGGCGTTGAAAAACGGCAGTCCTTCGCTCTCTACTATCCCGCTTGCAAGCGTTTTTTCATAGACCGCGGCATATTCGTCAAAGATCGGTGAAAAAATTGTGCAGGCGGCGTCGGTAAAGAATTTTGCGTCCCCGTAATTTTTGATTTTCTCTTCGAGCCATTTTTCCCAGAACGGCACGGACAGGACCTGCGTATAGATACCGTCGATAAGCGTTTTTATTCTGTCGTCGTCCTTTTCGCCGCCGAAAACGGAGATGAAATCCCCGAAATGATTGCGGTAATCGGTGTAATATCCGTCCAGAATTTCCGTGAGGTTTTCGTTTTTTATAGCAAAGTTTTCGGTATCGTCGACGTAGGAAAAGTCGGGAGAAATACCGAGATCCGCGAAGTTTTCCCTGACGACGGTCTTAAAAAAGCCGTCTATCGTGCCTATTTTCGCATACTGTATCTTTTCGATGCCGTCTTTTATTTTCGGCTCTTTCTTATCGGCATATTTACTGCGTAAAACTTCCGTCACCCTGTTTTTTATCTCGGACGCGGCGGCACGGGTAAAAGTCGCGGCGACAAGTTTCGAAAGGTCGTAACCTTCGGAAGCGAACGCGGCTATTCTTTCGGCGAGGACGGCGGTCTTCCCCGAACCCGCGGCGGCGGAAACGATTATTCCGGAATTTTCGTCGCGGCAGTATATCGCCTCTTTCTGGGCGGCGGTCCACTCAGGCATTTTCGTTTCCTCCTTTCGCTTTTTTGCAGTAATTACGGTAGTTGCAGTATTCACAAGGGTGCTCATTATCCTTAAACTTAATATCGGGAATCGTTTTCGAAATGTCTCCCGACCTTATTCTTTCGCCGAAAGAACGCAAGGTCTCCTTTACCGACCTGCATTTTTCTTCAAGCGCCTCGCCGCTTATTTTCACCGTCCCGTAAAGTTCGGGGGAAGACGAATATCTGTTGTTTTCGTCGAGCGCCGCGATGACTTCGGCGTTGTCGAGGGTCCTACCCTGATTTTCCGGACATTCCTCGTTTTTCAGCGCCGCAAGTTTCTTTGCCTCGGAGTCGGTCCTCGTAACATGAACGGGGTGGGAATTCGCTTTTATATACGAAACGCCCGCCGGAAGCGCTTTTTCGAAATTTTCGACGACGGCGCAGAGATACATCAGAAGCTGCATATCTATTCCCGCGCTTATATATTCGTCCGAAAACACTTTGCCTCTCGGTCTGGTCTTATAGTCGAGAATTCGGAAAAAATCCCCCTCTTTACCGTGAAAAACGTCTATTCTGTCGGCAACTCCTCCCATCGAAACGCTCCCCGAAGAAAGCGGCAGGACGATCGCGGGAATATCTCCCGAGTTTCTGCCGATGTGTTTTTCGCAGGCAAACGTTTCGAAAGACGAACGTTTACGCTCCGCCGCAAGCCGCGTCAGGGTCCTTTCGAGTTTTTTCATTACGTTGCCGAAATGGACCCTGAAACTGTCCGAAACGCGGTCGCCGCGGAAAAGAAACGCAAGTTCTTCCTTTTCGAATTCCGCAACGAGCGACGGAATGTTTTCGGGGTCGTTTTCCGCTTTGACAAACAGTTTTTCAAGCCCTTTGTGAATGATATTTCCGAATTCCGCGAAACCGAGTTCGGCGCGGTTTTCGGGCTTTATTTTAAGTCCGTATTCGATAAAGAACCCGTACGGACATTTTGCGTACGCATTGGTGTTCGACGGCGAAAGATAGATATTTCTGCCGAAAAGCCGTTCTGCGTTTTCGCGCGAAATGCTTTCTTTTCCGTTTTCCTTTTCTTTAAGAAACGCGGAAAACGGGGTTTCGGAAAGATAGTCCGCAACGGTCTTCGACGCGGTCTTCGAATAAAAAGAAAACGCGGTGCGGTCGTTTACTATCCTGTCTTCGGCGTTGTCGTAACCCGCGACCGACGGCGGTGCTTCGACTTCGAGTTTCGGAAAAATTTCGCAGATTCTGCCGACAAATTCGCTTGCGGCGTCCGTTCCGAGCCCCTTTAACGGGTATGAAACAAAACATTTTTCTCTTGCCGCCGAGACCGCGAGCGAAAAGAGGAACTTTTCGTAATTGACTTTCTCGTCAAGCGTTTTTCCGAGTTCAATATCCTTTTCGGAAAGGAGTTCGAGTTCCTTTTCGGTAAACAGCGCGTCCCCCTCCGTTTCACGCGGGAAAGACCTGTCTGCACAGCCGAGGATAAAGACCGCTTTCTGAGATAAAAACGGTATCATAGCGACCGTTCCCGCGACCACTCTGTCAAGGGAGGTCGGAAGTATCGCGATATCGGTGTTTTCCGCAGCGGTGACAAAGACCGAGCGGAAATCTTCGACGGAAATTTCCCTGTCGCCGCTTACAAGCACCGTCTCGTCGAGCATTTTTATTATCATATCGTAAACGCGGAGTTGTTCGGCATAAAGCGCGTGTTCTTCGAAATCACGGTAAAAATCGGCTGTCTTTTCGATTTTTTCGGGCATATTGACAAAGGTCATCACGTCATAAAGTGCCTTTGCGTAATTTCTCACGGTATTTCTTTTTCCCGCCGCCGAGAAAAGAGAGACCGCACGGACGAAATATTCGCGCAATCCGTTGAGTTTTGCGAGTTTTTCGACGTCTTTTTCGATGTCTTCCTTTTTCATTCGGTCGGTAAAGAATCCCGACGGACTTTTGACAAACGGACGCGCGAAATCTTTTGCCGCGTAAGGCCATTTGTAAAAATATCTTTCAAGGAGAGAAATGTCGTCGGCATTATCGACAAGAAAGCCCGTTTTGAAAGCGGAAAGGATATTTTCGGAAGAAAAGCCCTCCGAACAGACGGAAATGACGGACAGAATAAAAGTCATCGGCGACTTCTGTTTCACGGGCGTTTTTTTGTGGTAAAAAACGGGTATGCCGTATTCCTCGAAAACGGGTTCTATCACGCCCGAATAAACGTCGATATCCCTTGCGGTCACCGCGATATCGGAATATGAATAACCCTCTCTTACAAGTTTTGAGATTTCGGCGGCGGCGTGTTCCGCCTCGTCGAAAAGATCGCTTGCGCGATAGACCGAAACGTTTTCGGGTCTTTTTTCATATACGGCGGGAACTTCCGAAAACATTTCCTTTGCAAGGTACGAAATATCCTCCGTTTCAAAACGCGGAAAGCCCGAAAGAGAAACGGCGTTTACTTTTCCGCCCGCTTTTTTTATCTTCGCAATAAGTTGAGATTCGTTTTTCTCAACGCCCCACATCGGACTGTCTTTTTCCGCTTTGAATTTTCCGTCGGAAAGCGCCGACACGGTGACGTTCGCCCCCGAACCGTAAAGCGCGAGCATTACGGCTCTTTCTTTGGCGTTGAAAGTCTTGAACTGGTCGACAAAAATTTCGGCGTCGGCGAAATTCCCGCCTTTTTCTATTTCTTCGGCGGCGGAAATATGCAGATCGTCGGGGTCGGAATAGTCGTCGGAAAACAGTCCCGAATAAGCGCCGTAAGCCATTGCGATATCCGTTATTTTCTTATTTTGCGAACTTCTGCCGACTTCGTAAAAATATTCGGGGGCAATTCCCCTGCTCTTTAAGTTGCGGAAAATTTCGCAGAGAAGCCCCGCGAACCTGACGTTTTTATAGCCTTTCGGATAAAATTCAAATCCGCCGCATACGCCGTCGACCGCCTGCAAAGCGAGGATATTTCTTCCGACGTCGGACACCGTAACGTCGTTTTCCCTGCCGCACTGCCGCAGAACGAGCCTGCAAAAGCGCTTGAAAGAAAACACCCGCACAAAGACCATGAGTTTTTCGCCGAGAGCGGACATATACAGTTTTTCGACGGCGAGAGTATACTGGTCGGGAACGAGAACGTAAACTTTGCCGCAGACGCCTTTCGCCTTTTTTTCCGAAAGGGACTTTGCGGCATTTTTCACACGGTTCATTATTTCATAAGTTTTTCCGCTTCCGAAACCGCCGAAAACAATGTTGAAATCTTTCATTTTATCCTCCGTAAAAAAGTATACGCCCCGCTTTCGGGGGAAATAATATAAATAAGTCAGTCATTTCCTATCAGTCATCAAAAAAATAAGGAGACGGGGAAATGAACCGAGTTGAAATATGCGGAGTAAATACCTCCGAAATAAAAGTCCTTTCCGAAAAGGAAAAAGAAGCGCTCTTAAAAAGAATAAAGGCGGGAGACGACGGAGCGCGCGAAGAGTTTATCACGGGAAACCTCAAACTCGTCCTGAGCGTTATCAAGCGGTTTTCGGGAAGAGGTGAAAGCGCCGACGACCTTTTTCAGATAGGCTGTATAGGTCTTATAAAAGCGCTCGATAATTTCGACGTCTCGCAGAACGTACGTTTCTCGACCTACGCCGTTCCCATGATAATCGGCGAAATACGCAGGTATCTTCGGGACAACAATTCCGTACGGGTCAGCCGCTCGATGAGGGACACCGCCTATAAAGCCCTTTCGGTAAAGGAGGAAATGCAGAAAACCCTGCAAAGAGAGCCTACCGCCGAAGAAATTGCGAAAGCCCTTTCGCTTCCCCGCAGGGACGTCGTTATCGCAATGGAGGCGATAGTCGACCCCGTTTCCCTTTTCGACCCCGTATATAACGACGACAGCGATTCTCTCTATATCATGGACCAGATAAAGGACAAAAAAGAAACGGACAGCGGCTGGATAGAAGAAATTTCGATAAAACAGGCGGTCGCGTCCCTTTCGGAAAGAGAAAAAAATATCCTTGCGCTCCGCTTCTACGGCGGAAAAACGCAGACCGAGGTCGCAAAACAGATAGGAATTTCGCAGGCGCAGGTCTCCCGACTTGAAAAAAGCGCACTTTCGCAGATCAAAAACTATCTGTAAAAATTCTACCATAAACAAGGCTCAAAGTCAACTGAAATATGTCCCGTAAAAGGGACATAAGATATACAAAAAAGCGGACTGCCGAAGTCCGCTTTTTTTCATTTCAATATCGGGAACAGTCGGGAAAGCCCTTTGCTTGCGACCCTTTCGAGAAACGCCGAAAACTCTTTTATATGCAGAAGTCTGAAGAGAAGCGACCTTATAAAATCGACTATAAGTCCCGCCGCCCAAAGTATTGCCGAAAAGAGGAAAACCTGCAAGACGGCAATGCCGAGATTTTCGGAAATCATTTTCGCCGTCGCACCGTCAAGCAACGCCCATACCGCAGGGCTCATCTGGAAAAGATATATCCCGAACGCAAGCGGCGAGATTTTCGAAATGATTTTGCCCTTAATTTTTATCCGAGAGAAGATAATGACGGTTACGAGTGCCGCGGCGACCATGGTCGGGGAAATGTAGCTTATAAACCTGTCGGCTTTCGCGAAAATAAGAAGAAAATACGAAATAAGCAGACAGATTATTCCCACAACGGCAAGAACCCACGTTTTCTTATTTGCAAAGAGGTTTGCTTTTTTTGAGAGAGCCCCGACTACATACAAAACGACGAGCCAAAGGGGCGAATATCCGCCGACGGTCTTAAACGAAAAGTTTACCGATTCGAGAACGGTGAAAATAAAGAAAAAGACAAGAAGCAATTTTCGTGCCGTGTTTTCGCTTGCTCCTGCGATAAATTTGTTTATTATCGGGGCAAATAAAAATACGACAAAATATGCGGTGACATACCAATAAGTTCCGAAAGTTACGGGCAAAGCCGCACGGCAGAGGGCGATTTTCGAGAAGTCGGAATAAAGCCCGGAAGCCGCAAAAATCGCGGTGACGACAAAGGAATAAAAGAACACCTGAAACCACAGTCCGATAATTTTGCGGGGCTTGCAGGGTTTATCGTAAGACGCCATATAGCCGCTGATTATCGCAAACGCGTCAACCGCGAAATACGCGAAAGTTTCGATAAGCCAAAAGGTTTTGTATTCGACGGTTCCGAAAGACACCGCCGCGAGAATTCCGCCTTTGCCGAGGACGTGAAGAACGCAAACCATAAACATAAGTATCGGACGCAGAAGGTCTATTCCGTAATTTCGTTCGGTCATGCTGTTTTCCCCCTGATTTTTTTAAGAGAGCGCGCGGGCGCGAAAAAGAAGTCGGTATAAGGCGTGAGAGCCGCAATTTTCGCGATAATGACGGGGAAAAGTATTCCGAAAACAAGCCCCGCCGCAAGGTTTACCGCGTAATTTGCAATTCCCGTTTTCAGAAGCAGAATTCTCGTCGCCGCGGTAAAAAACGTATGCAGAAGATATATCTGAAAAGAATAACGGCAGATAAACAGAAGAAAGCGGCGGACAGGCCCGAGGGAATACAGCACCGAAATAAAGCATACAGATGAGAAGATACCGAACACCGTCAGAAAATCGTCGGCGAAAAGATAATCTATAATTCCCGTTTTTATGATGACAACAGTCGAAACGAGATGCGCAATCACAATTCCGACACGGGCGGCAAGCGGTATTTTTTCAACCGAAAGAGATTTCAGACAGGTGCCGAGCCCGAACGCAAGAACGCAGTTTAAGGACGAATCGAGAAAGCCCATATCAACGCCCGAGATTTTAAGAATCACAAACACGGCGTAAAGCCCTGCGGTCTTGATGTAATTCGGGATTTTATCGGGCAGAAGCGCAAAGAAAACGAAAAGCCAGAAAAGAGCGTATAAAAACCAATACTGCGCGACGGGGGTCTTCCACAGAAACAGGATATCCGAAAGCGAATACGGGTTATTTACCCCCGGAATAAGACTGTTTACCGCAACGTAAAGAGCGGAAAAAACGAAATACGGAACGCCGAGATTCAGGAGTTTGTTTCCCAAAAATTTCAGTCTGCCGCCCTTGCTTTCGGCGCCGCCCGTAACGGAATATACATATCCCGAAAGGAACATAAACAGGTCGATATGAAACGACCAGATAAAAGTTTCGGCAGGCATTGCAAAGGTCGGAACTTCCGCGCCCGAAGTCCTTATTCCGATCATGACATGACCCAGAACCACCAGCAGGCAAGCGTACCCTTTGAGCGCGTCGGCGAACCTGTCTCTCTTCATCGGCAATACCTCTTTTCCGAAAATATACATTATAATAACACAAAAAATGCAAAATGTCTATAAGAAATTGTAAAAACCCTTGACTTTTTGTCGTTTTTTCTGTATTCTTATAAAGTAATACATTATTATAAGTAGATAACGGAGACGGGCTTCGGTAAAACGGGCTGTTTTGTGGAGATGGAAAGAAAGTATTATCCGGCAATAGACATAGTAAAAATCGTATGCGCAATACTGATAGTTTTTATTCACACTTCGCCTCTCGGCACCGTAAACGGTACGCTTAATTCGCTTTTGGTAAACTACATAAGCAGAATAGCAGTGCCGTTTTTCTTTATTTCTTCGGGATTTCTTCTTTTCAAAAAAACCGACGTGAAAGACCCCGACTTTGCCGTAATAAAAAAATACCTGAAAAGGATACTCATACTTTACCTTTTCTGGTCGGCGGTCTACTTTCCGTTCACCGCGCTCCAGATGTATTGGAGCCGCCCGTCCGGACAGGCTCTCGCGGTTTTCGCGAACTGGGCGAAAAATATGGTCTTCTCCGCAGGATTCGGTTTTCTGTGGTATCTGCCCGCAACGCTCGTCGCGGTCGCCGTCGTTTCGTTTCTTCTGAAACGCGGACTTAAAATAAACACCGTAATATTTATCGGCGCAATTCTCTATTGCATAGGTCTTTGCGGTCAGAGTTATTTCGGGCTTGTTTCCGCAATTCCTCTTCCCGACGGACTGAAAAACGTCATAAAAGCGTTTTACGACTTTACCGTCACGACCCGCAACGGCGTTTTTGAAGGCGTCATCTTCATTGCGCTCGGCGCGAAACTTTCGCAGGAGGAAAAAAACGGGAGTTTCGGGCTGTCCGCCGCAGGTTTTGCAATATCCGAGATTTTTCTGCTCGCCGAATTCTGGTTCACCTCGAAAATGGGCTGGCAACTCGAATACGATATGTATATTTTCCTTGTTCCCGCGGCGTACTTCCTGATGAAAGCCGTTCTCTGCCTCGACCCGAAGATAAGCCGCGAAAAAATACGCTTTCTCCGTCCGTACAGCACCCTCATTTATTTTACGCACATGATACCGGCGGAAATAATAAATATCGCCCTGAACGGAAAAGTGACGAATTCCCCCCTGCTGTTCCTCACCGTTTTTATAATAACGCTCGTCCTTTCGACGGCGATTGTTCTGCTTTCGCGGACAAAAAGATTCGGAATTCTTAAAAATATTTACTAAGAGAAGGTCTGCAGTGAAAAACCATTCGAAAAAAATAAAATTCAATCTTCTGTCGGCGGTCCTCTGTCAGGTAATAACCGTTGCAATAGGATTTCTCCTGCCGCTCCTGTATATCGAAAATTTCGGGTCTGCGGTAAACGGAGTTCTGTCGACGATAAAGCAGATATTCACCTATCTCTGTCTTCTTGAGTCGGGGGTCGGGCTCGCAACGTCACAGGCGCTCTTAAAACCCGTCGCGACAGGGGACAGAAACTCGGTAAACAGCATTCTCGCCGCCACAAAGAAACATTATACAAAAATCGGCTTTATCTATTCCGCCGCGGTTGCGGCTATCGCCGTCGTCTACGGCTTTTTCATCGACACGGGACTGTCGCCCTACACCGTTATCGCGCTTGTCTTCTTAAACGGTATCCCCTCGCTCGTCACGTTCTTTATTCAGGGGAAATATGCCATTTTACTTGAGACCGACGGTTATCAGTACGTCATAACGAATTCCCAGACCGCACTGCAGATATTGAGCGGGCTTTTCAAGGTCGCGGTCCTGCTTCTGACAAACAATCTTATCCTGATACAGGCGTCCTACTGTCTTGTCGCAGTCGCCCAACTGCTTTTCATAACCCTTTATGCGAAAAGGCGCTATAAATGGCTCGACCTCAGGCAGAAACCCGACTTCGGAGCAATCTCCCAGAAGAACTCGGTGCTCGTCCATCAGATATCGGCGATGGTCTTCAACAATACCGACATTCTCCTGCTTTCGTTCCTTACCGACTTTTCGACCGTCAGCATTTATTACATCTACAACCTTTTCTTTTCTCAGGTCGAAACGTTTATCAGCGGACTTGTCAAAGGTTTCAATTTCGCGCTCGGACAACTCTTCGCCGTCGACAAAGAGGAGTTCCTGAAAAAATACCGTATCTACGAGACCCTGTATATCGGGGCAAACTTCATAGTCTATACGGCGATGTGCGTTTTTCTGCTCCCGATAATTCAGATATACACCGGCGGAATAACCGACGCCGACTACATAAACCCGACACTTATACTGCTCTTTACCGTCGCAAAAATGCTTTCGGCGGGTAAACTCCCCGCAAGTCAGGTCGTCGAATATTCGGGGCACTTCAACAAAACGCGGTGGCACGCGATATGCGAAATGGTAATAAACCTTTCGCTCACCGTCGTCGGAATTATTCTTTGGGGAATCTGCGGAGCGCTTCTCGGCACCGTTGCAGCGCTCGCGTTCAGGACGGTCGCGACCCTTTACTACACGAATAGGAAAATTCTTTCGAGAAGCGTTATGAAAAGCGCTCTGCCGCTCCTTGCGAACTGCGCGGTCTTTGCCTTTATCTATATTCTTTTCGGGACGACGCATTTCTGCGACCTGAAATTCCTGCCGCTCTGCCTGCACGGAGTTCTCAATATGCTCTGGATAGTACCTCTCTATTTTGCGGCAAACGTCATTGTCTGCCCCGAAATACTCAAAGCAATAAAAGCAAAATTCAAAAAAGAACGGACGGCGTAGAAAAATGAACGAGACCGTAAAAAAAGATCTTTACAGATATTACGGAGACGGCGGAGAACCGTTTATCCACCGTCTTTTAAGAAAACCCGAACTCCGATATATAATCGCCATGAGGAAAGCGCACGGAAGCAAAAACCCGTTTTTACACCTTCGGCTGCGGAGGCTTTCCCATAAAACGGGGATACAGATACCCGCAAGGACAAAAATAGGCGAAGGGTTCTATATCGGGCATTGCGGAAGAGTGATAATCCACCCCGACTGCGTTATCGGCAAAAACTGCAACGTGGGAACGGGAGTGACAATAGGTCAGGAAAACCGCGGAAAAAGACGCGGCGTTCCGACGATAGGCGACAACGTCTGGATAGGCACGAACGCCGTCGTCGTCGGAAATATCACCGTCGGAGACGACTGTCTTATTGCACCGCTCGCCTTTGTAAATTTCGACGTTCCGCCGCACAGCATCGTTATCGGCAACCCCGCGAAGATAATCTCAAGGGAAAACGCGACCGACGGATATATCGAAAACAGGGTGTGAAAAATGAGTATACCTAAAAAAATACATTACTGCTGGTTCGGAAAAAATCCCCTGCCCCCGTCGGTTAAAAAATGTATCGCCTCATGGAAGAAGAAATGCCCCGATTACGAAATTATCCGATGGGACGAAACGAACTTTGATATAAGAGAAAACGAATATATGTCGCAAGCATACGACGCCGGAAAATGGGCGTTCGTCAGCGACTTTGCAAGGCTTAAAATCGTCTATGAAAACGGCGGGGTGTATCTCGACACCGACGTCGAACTGATAAAGAGCCTTGACGCGCTCACCGAAAAATACGATGGATTTTTCGGATATGAATACGGGAAGAACCTTATCGCGACGGGGCTCGGCTTCGGCGCAAAGAAAGGCGATAAATTCGTAAAAGCGATGCTCGACTGCTATGACGGGCTGTCGTTTTTCGACGAAAACGGAAAACAGGACGAAACGCCGTGTCCGGAAAGAAACACGGAAGCCGTCGTCTCTCTCGGGGTCGACCCGACAAAAAGAGGACAGGTCATCGACAACGTATGTTTTCTGAAAGAAGAAGTATTGTGTCCGGTAAACTTTTTTACCGGTAAAAAGAAGATAACGAAAGAAACGGTCTCGATACATCATTACGATGCGTCGTGGTGCGGAGACGTGACGAAAAGAACGCTTCGGTTAAAAAAGATCATAGGAATAAAACTTTACAGCGTCCTTTACGGAAAATTTCTGCACAGATCGGACAGGTGGGAATGGTAAATGGCATATCTTGATTATGAAAAAGTCGACGAAAAGACCGCCCTGCGCCTTGCAAGGCTGATTGAAAAATCCTATCACTCATACTGGAAAAAGAAGAGGGCGTTCGACCTTATAGTGACGTCGCTCCTGCTTATTATCCTGATTATCCCAATACTTATCGTCGCTCTGATAATTTTCATCGACGATCCTCACGGAAGTCCTTTTTACAAACAGATAAGGATAGGCAGGCACGGAAAGAAATTCTATATGTATAAGTTCCGCTCGATGTACGTCGACGCCGACAAGCGCAAAAAGGAACTTATGCACAGAAACGAGATGGACGGTCCCGTCTTCAAGATAAAGGACGACCCGCGGATAACGAGATTCGGGAGATTCATGAGAAAATGTTCGATAGACGAACTTCCTCAGTTATTCAACGTTTTCAGGGGGAATATGAGCCTTGTCGGTCCCCGTCCGCCGCTTCCCGACGAAGTCGAACAGTATTCGGACTACGACAAACTCCGCCTTATCGTCACTCCGGGAATAACCTGCACATGGCAGATATCGCCGAACAGGAACGATATCCCCTTTGACAGATGGCTCGAAATGGATCTTGATTACATAGAACACCGCACGACGTGGACGGATATAAAAATAATCTTCAGAACGCCGTTTGCAATGCTCAGCGCCACCGGGAGATAAAATGAAAACAGCAATGATAGGCCATAAGGTCGTTCCGTCGACAAGAGGCGGAATAGAAACGGTTTTAACGAACCTCTGCCCTCTGCTTGTAAAAGACGGGCTCGAAGTCGTATGTTTCAACCGCTCGTCCGATAAAATAGAAGAAAATTTCATCGGAGACGTCTCCGACGGGAAATATAAGGGCGTAGTCTTAAAAAAAGCGGGAACGCTTAAAATAAGAGGAATTTCAGCCCTCCTCGCCTCTTTTTCCGCGGCTTTCAAAAGTCTTTCGGGGAAGTTCGATATAACCCACTTCCACGCCGAAGGTCCGTCCGCCGCAATAATAATTCCGAAACTTTTCGGCAGGAAATGCGTCGTCACGGTCCACGGACTCGACTGGCAGAGGGACAAGTGGAAACACGGTTTCGGCGCGAAATACATAAAGTTCGGCGAAAAAATGATAGCAAAACACGCCGACGGGATCATAGTTTTAAGCGAAAGCGCAAAGAACTATTTCAAAGAGACCTACGGCAGAGACGCCGTTATAATTCCGAACGGGATAACAAAACCCGAAAAGACCGGCGACAGGATAATTTCGGAAAAATTCGGCATTACAAAAGATTCCTATATCTGCGTTGTCGCAAGGCTAACCGAAGAAAAAGGCATACATTACCTGATAGAAGCCTATAATCGGATAAAAACCGATAAAAAACTCGTTATCTGCGGAGATTCGAGCGACACCGACGGATACGTCGCAAAATTAAAAGCGCTCGCCGCGGGAAACACGAACATCATTTTCACGGGATTTGTCGCAGGAGAAACTTTATCTTCCGTATATTCGAACGCTTATGCGGTATGTCTGCCGTCGGACCTTGAGGGAATGTCGATAAGCCTTCTGGAGGCGCTTTCCTATTCGAACGCGGTCCTCTGCTCCGATATCCCCGAAAACGTCGCGGTCTGCAAAGACACCGCCCTGTTTTTTGAAAAGGGCAACGTCGACGACTTAGAAGAAAAACTCGAATTGCTTATAAACGATAAAGGAACGGTCGAAAGACTGCGGAAGACCGCCGCAGAAGACGTTCTCTCTCGGTTTTCGTGGGAGACGACCGCCGCCGAAACGATTTCTTATTATAAAGAGATACTGAAAGGAGCCGACAGATGAACGACACTTTTTCACAGATATCCGAAAAACTCGGCAACCTGATTTCCGTGCAGGACAAACTTATTTTCGATAAGACTTTCACCCTGCAGAAGAGATCGGGCAACGTATTTGTTTTCGGTTATGACGATAAAAACGCCTGCGACGTGTTTCTTAAGAAAAACAGGAACGCGCTTTTCAGTGCGGTGGGTTCCGTCTGCGGACAGTTGCCCGAACTGAAATTCAGACAGTTGCCGAAAAATTTCGCGGCAGGGAAAGGCGATGTCCCCTCAAAACCGAAAGCGAACTACAAACGGGGCGTAAAAAACATCATCGCTTCCGTTATCTGCCTTATTCTTGCGCTTATCCTCGGCGTAATAAGCGTAAACTTCATTGCGAACAGGAAGTTCAAGGAAAATTTCTATTCGGTGAGCATTTCGAAAACGCTCGATAATTTCAGAATTATCCAGTTAACGGACCTTCACACTTCGACCTACGGCAAAGACAACGCCGATCTTATCGACAGGATAACGAAACTCGAACCCGACATTATCGTGCTTACGGGAGACTGCGTGGATCAGGACGCGGGAACGGAAAACGCCGTTTCTCTCTGCACCGCTCTTGCAAAGATAGCGCCGACATATTATATCTACGGCAACAACGAATGTCAGAAAGCGTTTCAGAACCCGATGACTCTCGAGTCCCTCGACGAACTCACGGGAGCGACGGACGGGACGCGCGACAGCCAAAAACTTTACGCCCTTGACAACGGGCTCAAAAAGACGCTTGAAGAAACGGGAGTGAAAGTGCTTTTCAACGAAAGCGACCTTATAACCGTCGGTTCGACAAAGATAAGGATATTCGGAACTCTAACTTCAAACCCGTCGGCGTTCTGGCAGTATGCGGGAAAAGAGTTCAATTCGTTTTTATACGACGACGCGTCCGAAGTCAAAATTTTCGCCTGCCACGAACCCCTGCTTCTCGAAACGCTTGAAGAACCGACATGGGGAGACCTCGTGCTGTGCGGAGACACCCACGGCGGCGTGGTGAGACTGCCGGTATTCGGAGCGCTCTATTCGAGAGACTTCGGATTCCTGCCCGAAAGAAAAAAAGCGATGATATACGGAAAATATCAGCACGGAGATTCTCAGGTCATCGTTTCTTCGGGTCTTGAAAACAAAAACCCGTTCAGAATATTCAACCAACCCGAAATCGTCATAGTTGATGTAAACAACTATTAAAGGAGGCGAAACGATTGATATCCCGACTCATAAAACTCGCGGTTATCGGAATATCCGCGGTCTTCCTTATTATCGCGGCGATAATATTTTGGAAAAAGACAAGAAACCAGACGAAAAGCCAGACGAAAGCCGAACTGAAAAAACTCAGACTTTTCAGAATGAGCGCCCTGCTCTTCGCGATAGTCATGTGCTTTTCCGCAACGCTCGCTTCGTATTTCGATACGTCAAAGCAGTCGAGCGCCGTAATAGCCTTAAACTATGCCGAGGCATCACAGGGGCAGAACGTAAACGGAACGCGGTATAATATGTCCGAAATAATCTGCGACGACGTTATCGGAAGAGTAATAAAAAAAGGCGGTTTTTCCGACCTCACGGTCGACGACCTGAAAAGTTGTTTTTCCGTCGTCCCCCTCAATCAGGGAAACGCCTACTCCAAGGATAAATACCATATTTCCACGGAATTCGCCGTTTATTACAGCGCAAGCAGCAAGACGAAAAAATACGATACGAACGCAATGGCGCAACTTTTGTGCAATTCGTACAGGGACTATTATTTCGACAATTATGTAAACGACTTTCAGTTCAATATGAGCGGATTTGACGAAGAGATAAAGGATCTCGACTACATAGATATCGCGACCCTGCTCGGAAACAAGGCGAACTACATTCTCAACTATCTTTACGGTCTCCGCGAAAAGAACTCGGCTTTCATCTCCTCAAACGGTTCGACCTTTGCATCGGTCGCCGCGAAAGTCGACCTGCTTTCCTCGGCGCAGATAAACGACGCCATATATTCGTATATTCTGCAGAACGGAATATCTCTCGACAATCAGAAACTTATTGACCGCTACACTTACGCAAACAAGATGTTCGGTTACGACCGTCAGAAACTCAAGGAATCCTACGACATAACCAATAAGGCGATAGCCAAGTACGACAAGGATATGGCGCGGATAGTTCTTGTTCCGACATGGGACAACGACGGTCAGTATTACATGGGAAGGACCAAAATAGGGATAGACACCCTTTCGGTCCAGTCGGTAAGTTACAGCAACAACATTGCAAACCTTGAAAAAAGCATAAAAGACAACGAACTGAAGATACGGAAATTCACCGAGGCTTCGGGAAACACCGCCGAAAATAAGGCTTATGTTTCCGAACTCATAGCAAGCACCGCAAAATCGCTTGAGGAACTTGCGGAGGAGGCGCGCGTCATCGGCAGAGAGTATTATTCGAGCCAGATGAACCAGTGCATTTCCGCGACGGTATATCAGTCGTCGGTGCTTTCTCAGGCAAAGACGCTTATCCTGACGGCACTGTTTGCATATATCTGCTGCTGGGCGTTCGTTTCGGCAAAAGGCTTTGCAGACAAAGAAGAAATATAAGGAAGGGAGACCGGTATGGAAGAAAAAAAGATATTCAAATATATAAAACGCCTGCTCCCCTTTGTCCTTATCGTTTCTTTGGTCCTTTCGGGACTCGTTTATTACGCGATGAGCAAAAAACAGACCTATATCGCCTCCGCGGTAATAAACTACAACTATAAAGAAGCCGAAGAGGGAAAGACCCCGATAGGCACGGACCTTGACGTAAGCGAGATAAAATCCTCGGCTATCCTTGCGAAAGCGATAGAAAAGATGTCGCTTTCCGATCAGTATTCCGCGGATAAACTCTCGTCAAGGATAACGATAACCGAAGTCCCCGACCCCGACAAGGAACAGCAGAAAAACGCGAAACTCGACGAGGGCGAGGAAGCAGTATATGTTCCGACGACCTATATAGTCGCCTTTACCGCGACAAGTGCCGAGGGAAGCCGCTTTGCTCAGGCGATGCTCGACGAAATACTCGACGCCTATTTCTCGGTATTCGGCGAAAACTACATAAACGTCGACCATATAAGCAACAATATCGACGAGATATACAATAACGACTACGATTACTTAAGAATGGTCGAAAACATAGACGACAATATCGAACAGACCGTAAATATCCTCTATCAGAGAAGCAGCGTTTATCCCTATTACCGCTCGACCGAGATGGGGACGTCCTTCGACGATATCATCGACGAATTCAACTTTATAAGAAACGTAAAACTTCAGGATCTGTATTCCGAGATATACAAATATCAGATAACGAAAAGCAAGAGCCTGCTCAACGCGACCTATAACAGCAGGATAGACCAGAACACGATAAGCGGCTCGAACGAAAGAGAGATGTTCGACGATATCGAGGAAGTCCTCGAAGCGTACGTCTTCAAAATGAGAGAGTCGGGAAACACAAACATAACCGCCGACTACATTCTCAACGAAGTTCACAGCAAGGATATAACCGACGGAAACGGCAACATAATAACGAAAGTCGACCAGACCGTAACTTATGACGAACTCATCTACGCATGGCGGGATCACGACTTGAACGACGCGATAGCGATAATCGACACCGCATACTGCCGTTACGTTATCGACTCCTTCAATTCCTGCAGAGGGACCTGCGGCGGGACCTGCGCTTCGTCCGATAAGACCTGCGCCCAGATTTCCGAAGCGGGATATGCCGACGCGGAAAAGGAAGTCGCGGACAAGATAAAGGAAGTCGTCGACGAACTCACCGTCCTTTATGACAAAACCGTCGTAACAAACAGCGAATACAACGGCTATCTCGGCTGTAAAAACATTTCGATACTTTCTTCCGCCTCGACCTCGGCAAGCCTCAACGTCACCCTTTACAGCGTTATAGCGTTCGTATTTATCGTTGTCGTCTGCTGCGGAGGACTTATCCTCATCGGAAGAATGAACGATATTATAATCGCAAACTTCTACACCGACAGAAAAACGGGCTTCTACAACCGCGCTTACTTCGACAAATATCTGCAGAAGAACAGCCGCACGATAATCGACGACGGTACGGTAATGATATCGGTAATGATATCGAACCAGCGCGAAATAAACAGGGAATTCGGGCGAAATGTCGGCGACGACGTCCTGAAACTGTTTGCCGACAATCTGCGGACCGTCTTCTCGAAGATGAACGCGATGTTTGTCTATAACGGAAATTCTCACTATATCGTAATTTTGAGCAAGAGCGACTCGATAACCGCCGAAGACGCGGTACAGACGTTCGCAACGTATCTCGACGGAAGAGAAAACTGCGAAAACGTCGATATAAAATACGAAGTCGGCGTTGCGGAAACGTTCAGAGAAAGAGTAAGATCCGCAAGGGCTCTGCTTGTCGAATCGATAAAGAACAGACGCGAATTCGAAGCAAAAGCCAAAGAAGACTGATAAAAGGAGGCGAAAACATTGCCGACGGGAAAAGCGGTACAGGCGGTCGTAAAATGTTATTTCACAGCCGTGCTGTTTCTGATGTATTACTTTATAAACGACGCCGTCTTTATCGGCGGTATCGGCGTTACCCTGAGGCATATTTTCGCTCTTTTAACGGTTCTTTCCGCCTTTGTTTATTTTCTTGCAAGACCCGATATCTCGAAAGCCGCAGTCTCCCTTAAATCGGCGCTTGTTTTTGCCGTTCCCCTTCTGGTCATCGTCCTTTCGTCGATGCTCGTCTGGGTAATCGACAAAAGCGAACTGTCCACCATAATGCGCGGGCTTTCCGGCTGTCTTGTATATACGAATATTCTCTCCTGCGCGCTTGCCGCAGGCTCTGTCATGTATGTTTTCGGCGAAGACGGGATATGGTTCAACCTCGTTTCTATCCTCGCTTCAAACGTGCTTATGATACTCACGATAATAGCGTCGGACGGTATCGGCGCGTTCTTCGGCGAATTTATTCAACTTATACTGAGTTTTGCCGAAAACACGGGCGAAACGATAGTCAAGGCGGAAATTCACGAACTTGCGTTCTGTCTCGGCGCGTATATCGTTTATATGCTTTACAAACCGAAGAAAAAACTGTGGTTCTGGGCGCTTTTTGCGGTCACCTGCTTCTGTTTTCTGGCGGCGTTCAAGCGTATCGCGATGGTCGCCATTGCCGTCGTTGCGGTGATCAGGATAATTTTCTTCCTTTTTCAGAAAATTTCAAAAAAAGCGGTCATACGCGCGGCAAACGCCGTAATGATAATCGCGACGGTCCTGCTTGTCGCGTATATCCTTGTAATAAAACTTGACGTATTCACCTATATGGAAAAAGCGGGGCTTGAAACAAGCGGAAGAGCGTTTATCTATTCTCATGTAAACGGATATTACGACTTTTCACCGCTGTTTCCGGGCCGCGGGATAGGCTTTCTGACCTATCAGTTAAACGAAGTCGTCTCCCTCGGGGTTTCGGCGGTACACAACGACTTTTTGCAGTTTTATATCGACCTCGGCTTTTTCGGATATATTCTCTGGCTTCTGTCGATGACTGTTTTAAGGACCGCTTATTTCGGAAAAGACGACGCGGACACCGCTCTTATAACAATGCTCCTGACCGTTTATCTTATAATAGTTTCGAGTACCGACAACACGATGAACTATCCGCTTCTGACTACGGTCATGGGCGTTCTGATAATCGGCAACGGCTATAAAAACAAAGTAAAGAAACAGGCGGAACGTTACGACACCCGCACGCTCGGCTTATAGAGGCGCAAAAATGAAAATTCTTATCGTCAACAAATTTCTCTACCCGCGCGGCGGCTCCGAAAGTTATATGCTCGGGATAGGCGAAACCTTAAAGAAACTCGGACACGAAGTGGAATATTTCGGAATGTACGACGAAAAAAACACTGTCGGGAACAGGCTCGGCGAATATACGCAGAATATGGATTTTCACAAAAAGAGCCTTGAACGCCTGCTTTATCCTTTCAAAATAATCTATTCTTTCGAGTCGAAAAGGAAGATCGGGAAAGTCATCGACGAAATGAAACCCGACGTTATCCACCTGAACAACATAAATTTTCAACTTACCCCGTCGATAATCGACGCCGCAAAAAAAAGGCACATTCCCGTCGTCTGGACGCTCCACGACTACCAACTTATATGCCCCGGACATCTTCTTTACAATAACGACCGCAACTGCGTCTGCGAAAAATGTATCGGCAGAGGGAAGTCCGCCTGTATAAAAGACAAATGTATCCACTCTTCGAAGATCAAGAGTATCCTCGGAGTTATCGAGGCGAAATTCTATAACATAAAAGGCACATATAAAAAAGTTGACAGGTTTATAGCGCCGAGCAATTTCCTCTATTCTAAACTCGTCGCCGACAACCGCCCCCTTTTTGAAAGCCGCACGACGGTAATACATAATTTCGTAAATAAGAAATCGCTTCCCGAAAAAATAAAGAATAATTTCGGCTTTCCGTATATCGCCTTTGCGGGACGCTTAAGCCCCGAAAAAGGAACACGGATATTAAAGGACACCGCATCGCTTCTCCCCGACGTCGATTTCGTCGTAATGGGCGGAGGACCCGACGAAAAAATGCTTTCGGGTATTCCGAATATCCACCTTACGGGCTTTGTGACGGGCAAAACGCTCGACGAAAATATCGCCGGAGCGGAGGCTGTCGCAGTGCCTTCCGTATGTTTTGAAAACTGTCCGATGGCGATTCTCGAAGGTCAGCAACTTGCAGTCCCCGCAGTAACGATGAATATGGGCGGAATGGCGGAACTTGTCGAAAACGGAAAAACGGGAGTGCTTTCGAAAGCGGTCGACGCAGAAAGTTTTGCGGCGGCGGTAAAGGATATCCTTTCCGACAGGAAAAGACTTGCCGAAATGAAAGAAAACTGCCTTGAAAACGCAAAAACGTTTTCGGATACAGACGCATACTGCGAAAAACTTCTCGGAATTTACGCGGAGGTCATTAAAAATGGCTGATGTCAGCATAATAGTTCCCGTTTACAAAGTCGAAAAATACCTCGACAGATGTATTA
>CAKSQP010000001.1 GCA_934486965.1 uncultured Eubacteriales bacterium | reverse complement strand
GGTAAAAATCGGCGAAAACGCACGAAAAGGGACTGTAATTTTCAGTCCCTTTTTTCTGTCGGGAGAGCCGAACTCTTATCGGTTCCGACCGACGGCTTTCCGCCTTTCGCAGAACCGCGGTTTCCCTGCCGTTATGCCGCCGCAGAGAAAAAACTCCGTAAAGAGCCGCAGTCGGAAAATACGGAGAGCCCTCCGACCCTGTTATCTGTTTCTCTTTTTGTTATTGGTCTGCCCGAGCAGATAGTCGATACTCGTATTGTAAAAATCCGAAAGTTTTATAAGAATAGCGGTCGGGATATCGTTTTCCCCCGTTTCATATTTTGAATAGCCCGTCTGGCTCATTCCGAGATATTTCGCCACCTGCGTCTGGGTAAGATCCATGTCCTCCCGCAAATCTCTTAATCTGTTACACATAATCTTTTCCTTTCCCTATAGGCAGAGAATGACAGAAAATCGATTTCAGCGGAGCGCGTCCCCAAAAAGTATCTGCCGCGCCCTGATTTTCTCAAACTGCTGTTTTGGAATAATTTGTAATTTAATTATAAATTATCTCGCATTTTCTATCGATATTTAATCTGAAACAGATTATGTTATATATGACATCGGGATTTGCGTTCTCGCAAAAAAAGACAGTCACCGCAGTGACTGTCTTTTTATTATTGCATTTCTGAAATTCCGTCGGCGATTTTTGAGAATTCTTCAAGTCCCAGCGTTTCGCCCCTGACGGAAGGCGTTATTCCGCAAGCCGCGAGGAGTTCGGAAAGGCGGTCTTTCGGAATATGAAATTCGCTTTGCAGGTTGTTTACAAGCGTTTTTCTTCGCATTGCGAACGCCGAGCGCAGAACTCTGAAAAACAGTTTTTCGTCCTTCGGCGTTACGGGCGGCGGAATTAAGTCAAGGCGGATAACCGCCGAGTCGACGTTCGGCGCGGGGAAGAAATTTCCTCTTGAAACGGGAAAAGAATCGGTAATTTTCGCGTAATATGAAATTGCCGCGGTTATCGCTCCGTAATTTTTCGTTCCCGCCTTTGCCGCAAAGCGGTCGGCGACTTCTTTCTGGACCATTACGGTTATACTTTTGACGGGAAGCCTGTCTTCAAGCAGTTTCATTATTATCGGAGTCGTTATATAATAAGGAAGATTGCCGCAGATAAAGACATCTTTTTCGTCGCCGATGACCTTTTTCAGGTCGGTTTTTAAGATATCGCCGTTTATAATTTCGATATTGTCGAATTCCGCGAGCGTTTCGGCAAGCACTGGCAAAAGGCGGCTGTCGATTTCGACGGCGACGACCTTTTTACAGCGGAGAGCAAGTTCCTTTGTAAGACAGCCGACGCCCGTTCCTATCTCGATTGCCAGACTTTCCTTTGAACAAGGCGAAATTTCGGCGATTTTTTCGGGAATTGCGGCGTTTATAAGAAAGTTCTGCCCGAGTCCTTTCGAAAAGGAAAAGCCGTGCCTTTCCATTATCGGGCGGACTTCCTTCATGCTTGTAAGGTTCATTTTACGCCCTTTATATATTTGAGATATTCGTTGATAAACTCTCCGAGGTCTCCGTCGAGAACTGCGTTGACGTTTCCGACTTTACAGCCCGTGCGGTGGTCGTTTACCATGGTGTAGGGCATAAAGACGTAGGAACGTATCTGCGAACCGAACGCAATTTCTTTTTGGTCGCCCTTGATATCGTCGATTTTTTCAAGATGTTCTCTTTCCTTTATCTCAAGGAGTTTTGACTTTAACATCTTCATCGCCATTTCGCGGTTCTGTTTCTGGCTTCTTTCGTTCTGACAGCCGACGACAATTCCTGTCGGGATATGCGTTATTCTTATAGCGGAGTCGGTCTTGTTGACGTGCTGTCCGCCCGCGCCCGACGCACGGTGAGCCTCGACTTTGATATCTTCGTCTCTTATCTCGATTGAAACGTCGTCGGAAATTTCCGGCATGACTTCGACCGACGCAAAGGAAGTATGTCTTCTTCCCGACGCGTCAAAGGGAGACACGCGGACAAGACGGTGAACGCCCGATTCGCTTTTTAAGTATCCGTAAGCGTTGATCCCCTCTATAAGAATTGTCGCACTCTTGATTCCCGCCTCGTCTCCGTCGAGAATATCCATGACTTTGACTTTGAAATCGTTTTTCTCGGCAAAGCGGACATACATTCTGTAAAGCATCAAAGCCCAGTCCTGAGCCTCGGTGCCGCCCGCGCCTGCATGGAAAGTGAGAATCGCGTTGTTTTTGTCGTATTCTCCGTCAAGCAGGGTGTCGAGCCGCTGTTTTTCTATTTCCGCCTCGATTTTTCTTACAGCCTCGACTATCTCTTCGTCAAAACTGTCGTCGTTTTCCTCCATTGCCATTTCGACCATGGTCGCGGCGTCGTCCGCATCGGAAATCAGTTTTTCGTATTTTTCTATCTTGTCTTTTATCTGTTTTTGCTCGACAAGAATTTTCTGGCTGTTTTCCATATCGTCCCAGAAACCCGATTCCGCCGTTATCTTTTCGATTTCGGCAATGCGGTCGCGGAGAGAAGAGATACCGAGAGCCCTGCCGAGTTCTTCGATATCTTTTTTAAGATTTGCGATTTTTACCTTGTATTCGTCTAAAATTATCACTTAAAAAAACCTTCCTCAGAATTCAAGTCTGTCTTCGATGTAATCTTTAAGATCTGCTATCGGCAAACGGACCTGTTCCATGGTGTCTCTGTCTCTTATCGTTACGCAGCCGTCGTTTTCGGAATCAAAGTCGTAGCAAATGCAGAACGGAGTTCCTATCTCGTCCTGACGGCGGTATCTCTTACCGATAGAGCCTGCGTCGTCATATTCGCAGTAGAAATGTTTTGAAAGTTCGGCAAAGACTTTGCCCGCGCCGTCTGCAAGTTTTTTGGAGAGCGGAAGAATCGCCGCCTTGACGGGAGCGAGAGCGGGGTGGAGGTGAAGAACGGTTCTTATGTCTTCTTTTTCGCCTTCTTTTGCGAGGTTTTCTTCGTCGTACGCTTCAATAAGGAACGCAAGAGCAACTCTGTCGGCGCCGAGCGACGGTTCGATAACGTAAGGAACGTATTTTTCGTTGTTTTCCTGATCGAAATATTCGAGGTTCTGACCCGAAGTCTTTATATGCTGGGTGAGGTCGAAGTCGGTTCTGTCCGCAATGCCCCAGAGTTCACCCCAGCCGAACGGGAACATAAATTCGATATCGGTGGTTGCGTTGGAATAGTGGGAAAGTTCTTCCTTTTCGTGGTCACGCAGTCTCATATTTTCTTCACTCATACCGAGAGAAAGAAGGAAGTTTTTGCAGTATTCTTTCCAGAATTTGAACCATTCGAGGTCGGTTCCGGGCTTGCAGAAGAATTCAAGTTCCATCTGTTCGAACTCTCTTGTTCTGAAAGTGAAGTTGCCCGGAGTTATCTCGTTTCTGAAAGATTTACCGATCTGACCGATGCCGAACGGAATCTTTCTTCTCGTTGTTCTCTGAACGTTCTTGAAGTTTACGAAAATTCCCTGTGCGGTTTCGGGACGGAGATAAATTTCGTTCTTTGCGTCTTCGGTAACCCCTTGGAAAGTCTTGAACATAAGGTTGAATTTTCTTATGTCGGTAAAGTCGGACGCGCCGCAGTCGGGACAGGTGATGTGATGTTCTTTGATATAGTCGCTCATCTGCTCGTTTGTCCAGCCCGCGCACATAACGCCGGTGTCTTCGATAAGTTTATCGGCTCTGTGTCTTGTTTTGCAGACTTTGCAGTCCATAAGGGGGTCGGAAAATCCGCCGACGTGGCCGGAAGCTACCCAGACCTGCGGGTTCATGAGAATAGCGCAGTCGAGACCTACGTTGTAGGGGCTTTCCTGAACGAACTTTTTCCACCATGCCTTTTTGACGTTGTTTTTATATTCAACGCCGAGGGGACCGTAGTCCCATGTGTTTGCAAGACCGCCGTAAATTTCGGAGCCCTGATAGACAAATCCTCTGTTTTTACAGAAAGAAACGATTTTTTCCATTGTTTTGTCGGTGTTTTTCATCTTTTGTCATTCCTTTTTTTGTTGGTTTATATATTATTCTGCATCGGATTCTGTTTCTTCTTCCGTTTCGGGTTCGTTTACGGCTTCTTTTGCTTCCGCTTCCGCCGCCGCTTTGTCCTCTTCGGAAATTTCAAGTTCCTCGACTTCTTCGTCGGGGCTTGAAAGCAAGGTCGCGGTATTTACGACAAACGCACCGTTTTCCTTGAATCTCATAATTCTTACGCCGCCCGAAGTTCTTCCGTAAACGGGAACGCTGCCTATGCGGACGCGGATAATGATTCCGTCGGACGAAATGACGATAAGGTCTTCGTCTTCCGAAACAATGCGGAGCGAGCAGAGTTTTCCTGTTTTTTCGGAAATCTTATGTCCGCGGACGCCCTTTCCGCCGCGTTTCTGAACGTTATAATCGGAAACGGGTGTGCGTTTTCCGTAGCCGCCTTCGGTGACGGTAAGAACCGTTTTGTCGTCGGTCATCGGGATCATTCCGATAACGAAATCGTCTTCGGAAAGTCTTATTACTCGGACGCCGCGGGCGTTTCTGCCCATGCTTCTTACGTCGGTCTCCTTATAGCGGATAACCATACCGTTATGGGTAGCGACCATCATGGTCTGGCTGCCGTCGGTAAGTCTTACGGCGATAAGTTCGTCGCCCTCGTCGAGATCGACGGCGTTAAGTCCCGATTTTCTTATGTTTTTGAAAGCGGAAAGTTCGGTCCTCTTCGAAATTCCGCGGAGAGTTACCATATTGAGGTAAAGCCCTTCGTCGAAATCTTTAAGAGGAATTACGGCTGTTACTTTTTCGCCCTCGGCAAGTTGCAGGAGATTGACAAGGTTCATTCCTCTTGCGGAACGCGAACTTTCGGGAATTTCATAGCCCTTTATCTTATGAACTCTTCCTTTGGAAGTGAAGAAAAGGAACATATCGTGGGTCGACCCGATAATTACCTGTTCGGCGAAGTCCTCTTCGCGGGTCTTCATTGCGGAAATGCCCTTTCCGCCTCGGTTCTGGACTTTATATGCGTCTTCGGGAATTCTCTTTACGTATCCGAAATGAGTTACGGTATAAACGCAGGTTTTTTCCTCGATAAGGTCTTCGATATCGATTTCGTCTTCGACGTCCTGAATCTCGGTAAGTCTGTCACTGCCGAACTTCTTCTTAATTTCCGAAAGTTCGTCGCGGAGAACGCCGCGGAGCATACTTTCGGAAGAAAGAAGTTCGTTGTAATACTTGATTTTTTCCTGCAAAGCGTCGTATTCGGCGCGGAGTTTTTCTTCTTCGAGGCCCTGCAACGCTTTAAGTCTCATTTCGAGGATCGCGGACGCCTGAATTTCGGAAAGCGAAAAGCGCGCCATAAGGTTTTCTTTCGCGTCGTCGTAGGAATTTCTGATTATCTTTATAACTTCGTCGATATTTGCCTGCGCGATAAGAAGACCTTCCAGAAGGTGAGACCTTTCCATCGCCTTTTTGAGGTCGTAACGGGTCCTTCTTATGATTATTTCTTCCTGAAACGCGATATATTCGTCGAGAATATTGCGGAGAGAAAGAATTTTCGGCTGAGACTGGTTATTTACAAGGGCAAGCATATTGACCGCAAAAGTCGTCTGCATTGCCGACTGTGTATAAAGTTTATTGAGAACTACCTGTGCGTTCGCGTCTTTCTTTATCTCGATGACGATACGCATACCGTTTCTGTCCGATTCGTCGCGCAGATCGGAAATTCCTTCAAGGCGTTTTTCTCTTACCTGCGTCGCGATATTCGCGATAAGTTGGCGTTTGTTTACCTGATAGGGAAGTTCGGTGACGATTATTCTCGTTCTGTCTCTGCCGAAATCTTCGAATTCGGTGCGCGCCCTTACGGTTATGTGTCCTCTGCCCGTCGCATACGCGGCTCTTATCCCTCTTCTTCCCATTATTATGCCTTTTGTCGGGAAGTCGGGTCCGTGGACGTGCTCGAGTAAGTCGTCAAGGGTCGCTTCGGGATTATCGAGGACGGTTATCGTCGCGTCGATGACTTCCGAAAGGTTGTGCGGCGGGATATTTGTCGCCATACCGACGGCAATACCCGAAGAACCGTTTACCAGAAGATTCGGGAAACGGCTCGGAAGAACTCTCGGTTCTTTGCGCGTTTCGTCGAAGTTCGGATCCCAGTCAACGGTATCTTTTTCGATATCGCGGAGCATTTCGTTCGCAATTTTCGACATTCTCGCTTCCGTGTAACGGTAAGCCGCGGCAGGGTCTCCGTCGACCGAACCGAAGTTTCCGTGACCTTCGAGAAGAGGATATCTCATCGAAAAGTCCTGCGCAAGTCTTACGAGTGCGTCGTAAACCGAAGCGTCGCCGTGCGGGTGGTATCTGCCGAGAACGTCGCCGACTGCCGTCGCGCATTTTCTGAAAGGCTTGTCGGAGGTGAGTCCGTCCTCGTACATCGCGTATAGAATTCTTCTGTGAACGGGTTTTAAGCCGTCGCGGACGTCGGGCAATGCTCTTCCGACGATGACCGACATCGCGTATTCGATATAACTTGTCTTCATTTCATGGACAAGTTCCGAAGTCGTAATATGCTGATCGGGGAACATTATGTCTTCGGGTTTGTAATCGACGTTTTGTTTTTTAGCCATAATGTTACCTCCTTAATAGTCAAGATTTACCGCGTACTTCGCGTTTTCTTCGATATACTGTCTTCTCGGCTCGACCTCTTCGCCCATAAGCAAGGTGAAAATTCTGTCGGCAGCCATTGCGTCTTCGAGTTCTATTCTTCTCAATGTTCTCGTTTCGGGGTTCATTGTCGTTTCCCAGAGTTCGTGAGGGTTCATTTCACCGAGACCCTTGAAACGCGAAATGTCGATTTTGACATTCGGGTTGTCTCCGCGGAGTTCGGCGGAAACTCTGTCTCTTTCTTCGTCGCTGTATGCAACTCTTTCGGTCTTTCCTCTTTTGAGTTTATAAAGCGGCGGAACCGCGGAATAAACGTAGCCCTGTTCTATAAGCGGGCGCATAAATCTGAAGAAGAACGTCAAAAGAAGCGTTCTGATGTGCGCGCCGTCGACGTCGGCGTCCGCCATTATTACTATTTTATGGTAACGCAGTTTTTCGATGTTGAAATCGTCGCCGATACCTGCACCGAGCGCTGTTATTACGGGAGAAAGTTTATCGTTGCCGTAAACTTTGTCGGCTCTCGCCTTTTCGACGTTGAGCATTTTTCCCCAAAGCGGAAGAATGGCCTGAAAACGTGAATCGCGGCCCTGAGTCGCGGATCCTCCAGCACTGTCTCCCTCGACGATGTAAATTTCGGTGAGGGAAGCGTCTCTTTCGTTACAGTCGCGGAGTTTATCGGGCATCTGTCCCGAATCGAGCGCGGATTTTCTTCTTGTGTCTTCCCTTGCTTTTCTCGCGGCTTCTCTTGCACGCTGAGCCATTGTCGCCTTGTTTATGATAACTTTTGCGACAGACGGATTTTCTTCAAGGAAAGTAGTCAGTTTTTCGGTGATAAGAGAACTTACTACGCCTCTCATTACCGAGTTTCCGAGTTTTGTCTTAGTCTGCCCCTCGAATTCGGCTTCGGTAAGTTTGACGGAGATAACGGCGGTTAAACCCTCTCTTACGTCGTCGCCCGAAAGGTTGGCGTCCTTTTCCTTGAGAATTTTATATTTTCTCGCGTAATCGTTTATAACGCTTGTAAGCGCCGCCTTGAAACCCGCTTCGTGGGTTCCGCCCTCGGTCGTTCTTATGTCGTTTGCAAAAGAAAAGATAGTTTCGGCATAAGAATCGGTATACTGCATTGCGATTTCAGCCGAGTTTGTCTCATTATCCTGCGAAACGTGGATAACCTCGTGCAGCGGATTGCATTTTCTGTAAGAATTTATATATTCTACGTAGGTTTTTATACCGCCCTCGTAGCAAAGATCTTCGACTACGGGTTCTTCTCCTCTTTCGTCGGTAAGAATTATCCTTATTCCTGCATTGAGGAAAGCCTGCTCGCGCATACGGTTAAGTATTACGTCATATTCGAATTCGAGCGTTTCGAAAATTTCGGCGTCGGGGAAGAAGGTGACTTTCGTACCCGTTTTATCGGTAGGACCGACTTCTTTAACGGGATTTTCAGCCTTGCCTCTGTCGTATCTCTGTTTATACATTTTGCCCGTGCGACTGTCGTAAACTTCGACTTCGAGCCATTCGGAAAGGGCGTTGACGACCGACGCGCCGACTCCGTGAAGTCCTCCCGAAACTTTATATCCGCCTCCGCCGAATTTACCTCCGGCGTGAAGTATCGTAAAGACGACTTCGAGAGTCGAAATTCCCATTTTCGGGTGTTTTCCGACAGGAATTCCCCGTCCGTCGTCTTCAACGGTAACGACATTTCCCTTTCCGATGGTTACGCGGATATTTTTGCAGTATCCCGCAAGGGCTTCGTCGACCGCGTTGTCTACTATTTCATAGACAAGGTGGTTAAGCCCCTTTACGGAAGTTGAGCCGATATACATACCCGGTCTTTTTCTTACCGCTTCAAGACCTTCGAGTACCTGTATCTGACTTTCGTCGTAATTTCCGGTGATCTTATTATCACTCACTTTGTTTTTCCTCCTGATAATATTGGAAAAATATTTCTATATGAATATGTTTTCTTTTGATTCGTTTCTTTTTATCAAAGTCGCCGTCGAAAGAGAAGTAAGATAAACATACTCTTTTTCGCCGTCCCGACAGACGATATAAGATCTCGGCAGGTCGGGAGTTACGGTTATTACTCTGTTTTTCTTCTGCGCTTTCATCAGAAACTGCTTCGTTATAGTAGAACCCGTCGTCGTTTCTATATCGAATATTCCGACAATGTCGCTCTTTTTTATCATGTAGTTAAGACCGATATGAAGATACATTACACACTGACCTTTCCCTGTGAAACTCCGAAATATTTCGCGTTTTCGAAAAACTCCGTTTTTTCGCAGGTCGTGACTATTACCTGTCTGTTCTTTATGTTTTCGGTTATATAAGCCTTACGCAAAGAATCGAGTTCGGAAAAAACGTCGTCGAAAAGCATAACGGGATATTCGTCGTTATATTCGTAACAGATATCCGCTTCGGCGAGTTTAAGCGCCATTACAAGCGACCTCTGCTGTCCCTGCGAACCGTATATCTTTGCGGTATTTCCGTTTATAAAAAGCGTAAAATCGTCCCTGTGACAGCCCTCTGTCGTACAGAAAAGTCTTTCGTCCTCCGAAAAACTTTCCTTAAGTTTTTTATAAAGCGCTTTTTCCTCTTCTTCGGCAGAAGTCGTTTCTTTTCCCGAATACGACTGATATTCCGCTGTCATTTTTTCTTTTCCCGAAGAAATTTCATCAACGGTTTTTTCGGCGAAAACAAGAAGTTTTTCAAGATATGTTTTTCTTGTGTTCGTTATTATTCCGCCGAGTTTCGAAAGTTTCATATCCCAACTGTCGAGAGTTTCAAGCATATCTTTTCTCTGCGATTTCAGAAGAAAATTGCGCTGGGCGAGCACTTTCGAATATTCGCTTAAAATTCTGAAAAAACCGGGTTTTATCTGACATATCGCGGCGTCTAAAAATCTTCTTCTTATCTCGGGCCCGCTTTTTATAAGAGACAGATGTTCGGGATAGAAAAGAACGGTGTTTATCTGTCCGACCATTTCGGCGGACCGCACTTTTACTCCGTCTTTTATTATCTCTTTGCGTTTGCCGTCGGCAATTCTTATTTCGCCTCTTACTTCTCTGTCTCTCTTTTCAAAAACGCATTTTATATCGGTGAAAAGTTCGCCCTGTTTTATGAAATCGGAATCTTTTGCACCCCTGAAACTCTTCATCGAGGAAAAAAGCCATATACTTTCGATGATATTTGTTTTTCCCTGAGCGTTGTCTCCGTGAAGAATATTTACTCCGTCGGAAAATTCGAGTTTTTCGCTTTTTATATTTCTGAAATTTTCGAGTGAAAGTTCTTTTAAGTACATATCACAGTCTCATCGGCGAAACGAGATAGAAAAATCTTTCGTCGTCGACGGGAGTTATACACATCGAAGCAAGCGGATTATTGAGTTTTATCAGAATTTCCTCGTCTTCTATAACCGAAAGGATACTCAGGACGTATTTGTTGTTGAAACCTATCTCAAGGCTGTCGCCCTGCTTTTCCATTCCTATTTCGTCGCTGAAAGAGTGTCCCTCGGTCTTTCTGTAAGAAATTATCATCGAATCGAATTCAATACTGAATTTAACGGGGAATCTGACTTTCTCGTCGACAAGAAGACTTGCTCTTTCGACCGCTTTTTTGAGATCCTGCGTCTTTACCTTACAGACCGTCTTGAAAGACGCGGGAATTATGCTCTGATAGTTTATGAATTCGCCTTTCAGAAGTTTTGTAACTACTCTTATTCCGCTGAAATCGAAAGAAGCGTAATTGTGCGAAATCCCGATAGAAACTTCATCGTCGTCTTCGCCGTTCATCTTTATTATTTCGGTAAGCGTTTTTCCCGGAACGACAAATTTGAACGCCTCGTCGTAATTGCTCGCAAAATCTTCTTTTCTTATCGAAAGACGGTAGTTATCACTGCTTATCAGACGTATCCTTTCTTTTTCGACTTCGAAAAGTATACCTTTGAGGACGGGTTTCGCGTCAAAAATCGAAACGGAGAAAAGAGTCTGTCTTATCATGCTGAAAAGAGGACCTCTTTTTATTTTAATGCTCTTTTCTTTATCGAAAATAGGAATTGTCGGATACATCTTCGGGTTCATGCACGGAATGGTGTATTTGACGACTCCGCAGGAAATATGCATATTGAATTTATCGTCGACTTCTATTTTAACTATGTCGTTAGTTAAGTTTCTCAGAATTTCGGAAAACAGTTTACAGTTTACTATAATGCTTCCTTCTTTTTCGACGTCAACGTCGATATACGTTTCTATGCCGACGTCTATATCCGAACCCGTAAGTTTGAGTTTTCCGCCGTTATACGCTTCGAAAAGAATACCCTCGAGCGCAGGTACGGGGGATTTCGCCAAAATTACCTTGCTTACTATATTTACGCCTTCGGATATTACGTTTTTATCACAGGACAGTATCATGACAGTTCACCTTTCTGTGTATATATAATATATATTATTTTTATAGAAGTAATAGGGAGTGTAAAAACTTTTGAAAACCCGTTTTTATCCTTTCGGTAAGGTAAAAAACGTATTTTTCTGAAATTGGAAAACCTGTTGAAAATTTTTTGAAAACCGAGAAAATCTTTTCAACATTTTTTCAACCGCCGCTTTTTGAAAACTTTGTTGAAAAAATTCAGTGTTCCGCGTTGAAAACTGTGGAAACCGTTTTGATAACTTTCGGAAAACTTACTGTTCCCTTATATTTCTCATTATCTCTTCGATATGAACTCTGAAAGTCGAATCGGTGTCCGTTTTTTCGGCGACGGTGTTATATGCGTGGTGAACCGACGAATGGTCGAGATTCGAAAAGTAAGTTCCTATATCCTTGAGAGAAATGGAAGTCATTTCCCTTATTATGTAAATCGAGACATGGCGGGCGTTTTTAATGTTCATCTGCCGCTTTTTGCTTTTTATGTCTTCGGGTTTGACGTTATAGATACGGGCGACTTCGGTCACTATCTTGTCGACAAGAACGGGAAGAGGTTCGTTTTCTTCCGAAATATCCCTTATAATGCTTTTTACCGAAGAAACGGTCGGAGCGGTCCCTTTTATAAACTGATCGGCTTTTGTTTTGTTTATAACGCCTTCTATTTTTCTTATGTTGTTTTTTATGGTCTCCGCAATGAAGTATGCCACTTCGTCGGAAATGTTGACGTTATAGTATTTCGCCTTGTTTTTTACTATTGCGACTCTCAGTTCGAGTTCGGGAGACTCAATTGACATCAGTGCGCCCGACTCAAATCTTCCGCAAAGTCTTTCTTCAAGAGGGTGAATGTCTTTCGGGGGTCTGTCCGACGCCAAGATTATCTGCTTGTTTCCCTCTTTGAGGTAGTTATATGTGTGGAAAAACTCCTCCTGCGTCGATTCTTTTCCCGCAAAGAACTGAACGTCGTCCAAAAGAAGGACGTCGGCGTTCCTGTATTTGTTTTTGAATTCGTGAGTTGTCTTTGTACGCAGACTTTCGATGAATTCGGTCGTATAACTTTCACTGCTCAGATAGTAGCAGGTATAATCCGGGTGGTCTTTTTCTATCTGATTTTTTATCGCTTTCAGAAGATGTGTTTTACCGAGACCCGTGCTTCCGTGAAGAAACAGCGGGTTGTATGCGGTTCCGGGGTTTTCGGCGACCGCGCGACAGACCGTATAGGCGTATTTATTGCTTTCGCCGACCATAAAGTTTTCGAAAGTATAAAAATCCGAATCGGACGTTTTCTTGAAAACGGGTTCTTTCTTTATTTCCGTTTCCGTCTTGTTTTCGTCTTCGCAGACTATGACGAAATCCGCGTCAAAGCCGTATACGTCGGAAAGAGCCTCTTTTATTTCGTTTCTGAATTTCAGTTCGAGAAAGTTTTTCTGAACGGTATTCTGAGCCTGCAGGACAAGTTTCATGTTTTCGTCTATGCGCAGGGGTTTCAAGTCTCTGAAGAATATCTCGTAGGAAGTCGAAGAAACTTTCGCTTTTATTTCAGCCGCCGCCGCTTTCCATATTATATCAATCTGGCCCGACATTTTAATTTCCTTTCACTTATATATTATATATATCTAATGTATTATAGCATAAAAACGAAATTTAGGCAAGTACGGCTTTCAAAGTTTGAAAAAAATTTGATTTTTTCACTTGACACGGGCATTTTAAGAATGTATAATGTAAAAAGGACTGTTCTCTGTAAAGGAGGGAATAAAATGCTCAGAACTTATCAGCCTAAAAAAAGACAGCGCAGCAAGGAACACGGCTTCAGAAAGAGAATGAAGACCGCTAACGGAAGAAAGGTTCTTGCGAGAAGACGCGCTAAAGGAAGAAAACAGCTTTCTCTGTAATTCAATATGAGAAAGACTGTTTCACTTTGCGACAACAGAAGGTTTTTACAGCTTTACAGAAAAGGAAATTGTCGGGTGACCGGCTCTTTTGTGCTGTATTATAAACCGAATAAGTCGGAAGAAAACAGGCTCGGGATTACCGTCGGAAAAAAATCGGTGGGAAACGCGGTAAAAAGAAATCGGGCAAAAAGAATAATCAGGGAAGCGTACAGACTGTGCGAGCCTGCTTTGAAAACGGGATATGATTTCGTCATTGCGTCGAAATCGAAAACGCCTTTTCTCAAAACAGAGGATATCGTCAGGGATATGAAGTATGCTTTCGGCAGGGAAGATCTTATAAAAGAGGATTGAAAAATGAAAAAAGTCGCGATATGGCTTATTCGTTTTTACAGAAAACACATTTCTCCGTACAGAAGACCCTGCTGTAAATATGTTCCCACCTGCTCCGAATATGCCCTTGAGGCATACGAAAAATACGGATTTTTCAAAGGCACGCGTCTTGCCGTTTGGCGGATTTTAAGATGCAACCCTTTCAGTAAGGGCGGATACGATCCGTTAAAGTAAAGGAAAAGAAATGAACGGTATTTTCGATATTATAAACGTACCTATCGGTATGATACTGAGACTTTGCTACGCTTTGGTGCAGAACTACGGCGTGGCTATCCTGCTTTTCGCGCTTGTCACGAAAATCTGTCTTTTGCCGCTCGGAATAAAAGCCGAAAAGGGCAGAAGAAAGATGATGAAGGCTCAGCCGCGGATCCAGCAACTTCAGCAGAAATACAAAAACAACACCAGAGATCCGAAATATCAGGAAGAAATGCAGAGGATATATACCGAAGAGGGTTACAGCCCGACTTCAGGCTGTCTTCCGCAGCTTATCCAGCTTCCCCTTATCCTTTCTCTCTGGACAAATATCCGCCAGCCCCTTACCTATCTTCTCGATATGTCGGCGGCAAACATCGAAAAACTCTTCAACGCCGTAACAAATCTCGGAATATCCTACGGCGACAAGATAACCTATCAGACCGTAAACCAACTTACCCTTATAAAGGATATAAACGCAAATTCCGACGCTTTGTCGGGTGTTATCGCGGAAACCGGATATAAGGGAATAAACCTTAATTTTCTCGGACTCAACCTCGGCGATACCCCGCAGTTTGCATGGACGATAACCGTTATCCTGCCGATACTCGCGGCGCTTTCTTCTCTTGCCGTAACGATAGTTTCCCAGAAAATAAATCAGACGGATTCGGCGGCGAAAAACCCCGGCATGAACGCAATGCTCTATATTATGCCGGTCATCACCCTTTTTCTCGGCTATTCGTTCCAGATAGGTATTTGTATTTACTGGATATTCACCAACCTTCTCACAATACTCCAGACCGTGCTTCTTGCAAAACTTATTAAAGAAAAAGTTCCAGAAAAGCCGGTAAAAGAAAAGAAACTGAACTATAACCAGATCCAGAAAATGGAAAGACTCAAAAAGGAAGAAACCTCCGCGAAACTCAACGGAGAAGACTTAAACGAAGAAAACAAATAATTCAAATAAAGAAGGATATGGCAAAAATGGAAAAGATTTTCACAGGAAAAACCATTGACGATGCCGTACTCAACGCCTGCGAAGAACTCGGCGTTTCCAAAGACAACCTTTCTTACGAGGTCGTCGAAATGGAAACAAAGGGCCTTTTCGGAAGAATAAAAAAACTCGCTTCCATAAAGGTCACCGAACAGAGCGGACCCGAAGGTTTTATAAGCAGTTATCTTAAAGACCTCTTTCTTAAAATGGGAGTTTCCCGTTACGAAGAAAATATCGAAGTGAACGAAAACGTCGTTAATATACAACTTAACGGCGACGAAATAGACTGCTATACCAAGAGAAATACGGATATTGTCGAATCGCTCCAGTTTATACTGGCAGTCACCGTCAACAAAGTTCTTGACGGAAATTACAAAATAACTCTCAACATCAACGATTATAAGGAAAAATCGACCGCGCGCCTCGAAGCCCTCGCGGTAAAGACCGCAAAACAGGTTCAGAGAACAAAGAGAAAAGTAACGCTCAAGGCGATGACTCCTTATCAGAGAAGAATTGTTCATTCGAGACTTCACGATTTTGAAAATATAACGACTTTCTCGGTCGGAACCGAACCCAACAGAAAAGTCGTCATTGCTTACGACGGACCCGATAAACCGTTTGTCAAAAAAGAAGACGGCGGAAGATCTTCCGAAAGAAGAAACGAAAGAAACTCCGACAGAAGAGGCGGCGGCAGACCGTTCAATTCCTCGGCTCTCGACTCGGGACGCCCGAGAAGAAGAAACGACAACCGCGGAAGAACTCCGGCGGCACCGAAGCCCGTCGAAAAGGTAAAGGTCCTCTTCCCCGGACATATCGTTGAAAACGAAGAAAACAAATCTAATTTTGCAGAGTAATACAAAGGTCAGGTCATTGGACCTGACCTTCGTTTTTAGGTGACATTATGGAAGATACGATTTTCGCGCCGATGACCCCCGTCGGGGTATCCGCGGCGGCGCTTATCCGCATTTCGGGAAGCAGGACTTTTGAAATCCTCGGCGAAATTTTTTCAAAACCCATAGATAGCGCCGAGGGCTATACCGCTCATCACGGATATATTGTCGACGGAGACAAAACAAAAGACGACGTTATCGTCACGGTCTACCGCGCGCCGAAAAGTTATACGGGCGAAGACGTCGCCGAGATTTCCTGCCACGGAAGTCCTTTTGTTTCCGCCGAAATTCAGCGGCTTCTTATAAAAAAGGGCGCGAGACTTGCCCTGCCGGGCGAATTTTCGAAAAGAGCCTTCGTAAACGGAAAAATGGATATCGTTCAGGCGGAGGCTGTCATCGACCTCATTGAGTCGGAAAGCGAAAAAGAGGCGGAAATAGCCCTTTTACAGATAAAAGGCGGCTTTTCGGCAAAGACCGAAGAACTCAGACAAGGGCTCATCTCCCTTTCCGCCGATATTCTTGCGTATGTCGACTATCCCGACGACGAAATTATCGACGTTCCCGCCGCCGAACTTCGCAAAAAGATAACCGAATACTGCAAAAAACTCGAAAAATGGGAAAAAAGTTACGGAAGCGGAAAGATAATCAAAGACGGACTGCGCGTTTGTATAACGGGAAAACCGAACGTCGGAAAAAGCAGTCTTATGAACCGTCTTTCGGGTTACGATAAAAGCATTGTCACCGATATTGAGGGCACGACCCGCGACGTTATCGAAGAAACCGTAACGGTCGGAGGTCTTAAACTCAGGCTTTTCGACACAGCGGGAATAAGGGAAAGCAAAGACGCCGTCGAAAAGATAGGCGTTGAGCGCGCCGCGGAAAAAGCAGAGACGGCGGACCTCATTCTCTGCCTTTTCGACCTTGCGCGTCCTTTTGACAAAGACGACGAAAAAACGCTTTCGCTCATTAAAAATTCAAATGCCGAAAAAATCGCCGTATATAATAAATGCGATAAAGAAAAGGTTTTTGACAGAAAACTTACGGGCTTTGACGGCGAAGTGACGATAAGCGCGGAAAACGATATCGGAATTTCAGAACTTGAAAAAATCATTACCGACACCGTTTCGGGTAAGACGGCGGCGGACGAGACCGTCATGAACGCAAGACAGTATTCCTGCATTCGGTCGGCGCTTACCGCTCTTCAAAACGCTGTTGAAAATATAGATCTTACGCCCGACGTTTTGCTGTGCGACGTTGAAGAGGCGATAGAAAGCCTTTCGGTAATGACGGGAAAAACGGTAAGCGAAGAAATTATAGAAAACATTTTTTCGCGTTTCTGCGTAGGAAAATAGGGGGATATTATGGAATATTTTGCGGAGGATTTCGAAGTTGCTGTCATAGGTGCGGGACACGCGGGAGTTGAAGCGTCGCTTGCCGCCGCCCGTCTCGGCTGTCGTACGGCTCTTTTCACTATTAGCCTTGACGCCGTCGGAAATATGCCCTGCAATCCGTCGATAGGCGGAACGGCAAAGGGGCATCTTGTCCGCGAGCTTGACGCTTTGGGCGGCGAAATGGGAAAAGCCGCCGATAAAATCTTTTTGCAGAGCAGAATGTTGAACCGCGGCAAAGGTCCCGCCGTCCATTCGCTCCGTATTCAGGCGGACAGACGTAAATATCAGGAAGTGATGAAAGTCACTCTCGAACACGAAAAAAACCTGTTTATGAAACAGGCGGAGATAAAGAAAATAGAGAAAAAAGACGGAAAATTCCTGTTGACGACCCACCTCGGTGCGGTTTTTTCGGCAAACGCCGTCGTTATCGCCACGGGAACATATCTTGAGGGTAAAATTTTCGTCGGGGACGTCTCTTATTCTTCGGGTCCCGACGGAATGTTCGCGTCAAAGGGGCTTTCGGAAAGTTTGCAGGCTTTCGGGCTTGAATTCATGCGTTTCAAGACGGGAACGCCCGCAAGAATAAGAAAAAGTTCTGTCGACCTCGAAAAACTGTCGGTTCAGGAGGGCGACGACAAAATAGTGCCGTTTTCCTTTGAAAACGAGGGAAAATTCATCGGCAAAAACAAACTGCCGTGCTATCTTGTCTATACGAATGCCGAAACGCACCGCATAATACGCGAAAATCTCCACCGTTCGCCGTTGTATTCGGGAAATATCCACGGGATAGGTCCGCGGTACTGCCCGAGTATCGAAGATAAGGTCGTCCGCTTTGCCGATAAGGAAAGACATCAACTTTTCCTTGAGCCGATGGGCGAAAAAACCGAAGAAATGTATTTGCAGGGAATGAGTTCGTCTCTTCCCGAAGACGTTCAGATAAAGATGATACGCTCTCTTGTCGGGTTCGAGCATGCCGAGGTCATGCGAAACGCCTACGCTATCGAATACGACTGCATAGACCCTCTCGAACTGCGCCCGACCCTTGAAACGAAAAAAGTTTCGGGACTTTTCGGCGCGGGTCAGTTCAACGGCACTTCGGGCTACGAAGAAGCCGCCGCTCAGGGGCTTATCGCGGGAATAAACGCCGCAATGCTTTGCAAAAACCGCGAAATGCTCGTTCTCGACCGTTCAACTTCCTACATCGGAACGCTTATCGACGATCTGGTCGTAAAGGGAACGCGCGAACCGTACAGAATGATGACGTCGCGGAGCGAATACCGCCTTATTTTAAGGCAGGATAACGCCGACCGCAGACTTACTCCGACAGGTCATGAAATAGGGCTTATTTCGGAGGAAAGATATCAAAAATTCCTTGAAAAACAGGCAAAAATCGAAGCGGAAAAAGAAAGAATGAAGAAAACTTTCATTCCGCCTTCTCCCGTCCTTTCGGAAATTTTCGAAAAGGCGGAAAGCACGCCGATAGTTACGGGAATTTCGCTTTCCGACCTTGTGAAACGCCCCGAACTTTCGTATGAAATGCTCGCCCCCGTCGATAAAGACCGTCCCGATCTTCCCGACTATATAACCGAAGCCGCCGAGGTCGATATCCGCTACGACGGATATATAAAAAGACAACTCCTGCAGGTCGAGCAGTTCAAAAAACTCGAAACAAAAAAACTGCCCGAAGACTTCGACTATTCGCAGATAGCGGGTCTGCGGCTTGAAGCAAGGCAGAAACTAAATAAAGTAAAACCGCAGAACGTCGGGCAGGCAAGCCGTATTTCGGGAGTCAGTCCCGCGGACGTTTCGGTCCTTTTAATTTATTTCAAAATGGTCTGAAAACACTTGAATTTGACTTATGTTTGTGATAAAATATACAGACGAAAGAGGATAAAATGAGAGCGAGAAAGAAGAAAAACACCGTTCCGCGTCTTGAAAGATGCGGAGAAATGTTTGTAAGTGAAATAACCGTACCCGACGGCAAAAAAGCGTGTCTTGAGATAGGCTGCGGAAAAGGAAAATTCATTGCGGGACTTGCCGAACTTCACCCCGAAACCGCTTATTTCGCAATGGAAAAAGTTCCCGACGTAATGGTGATGGCAGCCGAAAAATGCAAGGAAAAAGGTCTTGAAAACGTCAGATTTCTGCTTGAAGACGCAACGAAACTGCCTGAGATATGCAAGGAACACAGCCTTGATGTTATTTATCTCAATTTTTCCGACCCATGGCCGAAAAAGAGACATACGTCGCGCAGACTTACATACAGAAGTTTTCTTGAAATTTATAAAAAACTGCTTAAATCGGGCGGTTTTATAAAGATGAAGACCGACAACGAGGGGCTTTTCAATTTTTCGCTTGAAGAATTTACCGACGCGGGTTTTATCCTTTCGGAAGTCACGACCGACCTCCATTCGACCGATATCGAAAACGAGGTCATGACCGAATATGAGACCCGTTTTTCGGAGCAGGGAATGAATATTTACCACTTAAAGGCGACCCCCGACGGGAAATAAAGGAGATATTATGATAAAGGGAAACGCGGTTGTAGGACAGTCCGGCGGTCCTACGAGCGCTATCAACGCAACGCTTGCCGGAATTTTGCACGCCGCCGAAAAATCGTCGCATATAAACGAGATTTTCGGAATGAAAAACGGAATAGAGGGGCTTCTGCGTGAAGACGTTTTCAAAATAAAACCCCTTAATGAAGAGGAAAAATATTCGCTTGTCTGCACTCCCGCCGCGGCTCTCGGCTCCTGCCGCAAAAAACTTGCCGATCCGCACGGAGACGACCTTTCCGAATACGAAAAACTGTTTTCTTTTTTCAAAAGATACGATATCCGCTACTTTTTCTATATCGGCGGAAACGATTCGATGGATACCGTCGTAAAACTTTCGGAATATTCGAAAAAGCAAAATTACGAAATGGTATTTATGGGCGTTCCGAAGACGATAGACAACGACCTTATGGGAACCGACCATACCCCCGGTTTCGGCTCTGCGGCAAAATACGTCGCGACGGTAATGCAGGAAATTGCCTGCGACTGCTCGGTCTATACGACTAAAGCCGTGACGATTGTCGAGGTCATGGGCAGAGACGCGGGGTGGCTCACCGCCGCCGCGGGTCTTCCGAGAATTTTGGGCGAAAACACCGCCGACCTTATTTATCTTCCCGAAGTTGCGTTCGACGAAGAAAAATTTATTGCCGACCTCAAAAAACAACTTGAAATAAAGCCGAACGTCGTCGTCGCAGTCTCCGAAGGGATAAAAACCGAGAGCGGAGAATATGTCGGCGAGAAAAAACAGAGCGGCGCCGTCGATATTTTCGGACACCGCTATCTTGCGGGCACCGCGAAATATCTTGAGGGACTTGTCAAGGAAAAGATAGGCTGTAAGGTCCGTTCGGTCGAACTCAATCTTCCGCAGCGCTGTGCGTCGCATATCCTCTCGAAAACCGATATCGAAGAGTCTTTCGAGACGGGAAAAACCTCGGTCGCGTTTTCGACGAGATCCGAAACGAATAACGGATACGTCACCGTTCTTCGCCGCAGAGAGGGCGACGGTTATAAAATCGAATATGACTGCGTTCACGCCGAAGATATCGCGAACAAAACGAAGACCGTTCCCGTTGAAATGATAACCGACGAAAAAAATAACATAAAGGACGAACTTCTTTGGCAGATCCTGCCGCTTATCGAGGGCGAAATCACAGTTCCGACCGAAAGAGGTCTGCCGAAACATTTCAAATTCGGAAAATGAAAAAGAAAAACATTGCTATTCTTCAAATGCTCTGCTGCTCCGTTCTTTGGAGTATTGCGGGCATTTTCATAAAAATGATAGACTGGAATCCGCTTGTAATAGCAGGATTCCGCAGTCTTTTTTCGGCTCTTACGGTGCTTGTTTTCGCTTTGATAACAAAGCAGAAAATATTTTTCAATAAAAACGTCGCGAAAAGTATGTTTTTTCTTGCGGCAACTTTCCTTTGCTTTGTCGGGGCAAGCAAACTTACGACTTCGGCAAACGCGATAGTCCTGCAATTCACCGCGCCGATTTTTATAATGCTCTTTTCCGCGATTTTCAGACATCAGAAATTTTCCGCGGTCGATATCGTCACCGTCATCGTCACTCTTGGCGGAATTTCGCTTTTTGCAATAGACGGTCTTGAAAGCGGACACACCTTGGGCAATCTTTTGGGGCTTTGCGCGGGGCTTTTCATGGCGGGAATGTTCATTTCCGTCGGCGACTGCAAGGGCGAGGAGAAGACGAGCGGTCTTTTCCTCGGACATCTGCTCACCGCCGCCGTCGGAATTCCGTTTATGTTTGTTTTTCCGACGCCGATTTCCGTTTCGGCGATCACCGGCGTTGTGATTTTAGGCGTTGTTCAACTCGGAATTCCGTATATCCTGCTTGCATTGGCGTCCGAAAACTGTCCGCCGCTCGCGTGTTCACTGCTTTCCGCCGCCGAACCGCTACTGAATCCCGTCTGGGTCGCGATCTTCGCAAAGGAATATCCGTCCGTCCTGTCGCTTGTCGGCGGCGCTGTTGTTATAGTAACGGTAACCGTCTGGTGCATAATTGATAACAAAAGAACCGCCTCAGTTTGAGGCGGTCTTTTTATCTTCCGAAAAATATTTTTTTATAAATTCCCTTTAAGAACGAGTAAATTCTTCCGGTAAAGACTCTGAAACGTATCTTTGCTTTTTGTCCCGCTGAAAGATCGAGTTTTTCAAAGGCTTCTTTTATCGTTTCCTTCTGATTGCCGTTTGCGCATATCAGAAGAAACGGGACGGTAAACCCGCTGAGACTTTCCCTGTTCTCGGTAATGTGCGAAAGCATCTTTTTTTCGAGTCTTTCCGTCTCTGTTTTGTAAAGATTCGCTTTTTTGACGGTGACCTGTCCGCCGTGAATTCTTGATTTTACTAAGGGTTTGTCTATCCGTTCGAAGGACGCTCCCTCGCAACAGAGACGGAGCCAGTAGTCAACATCGTTGATAAAAACAAAGGTTTCGTCGAAAAATCCCGTCTTATCAATGAGTTTTTTCGGGATAAGTATACAGCACCCGTTGATTCTTTTTCTCCTGCTGAAAGAAGTCATCATCTCTTCCGCGGAAAAATGTCCGACGGGGCTTTTTTTTGCGTAAAAGAGCGGGTTTCCGTCGCCGTCGATCAGTTTTTCGTAGCAAATCACCGCTTCGTTTTCGTCGCCCGACCACGCCTTCATAAGTTCTTCGGTCCTTTCGGGAAGGTAAAGGTCGTCGTGCGAGAGCCACGAAAAGAAGTCGCCCGTCATCTTTTTAATGCCTGCGTTAAGCGCCGACGAAGAGCCTCCGTTTTCTTTCGAAACGTAAACTATTTTGTCGCCGTAACTTTTTGCGATCTCTTCCGTCCTGTCGGTCGAACCGTCGTTTACGACGATTATTTCAATATTTTTGTATGTCTGGGCAAGCGCGCTGTCAATTGCCTCGCGCATATAGTTTTCGCCGTTGTAAACGGGTATTATTATCGAAACTTTTCCGTTCATTTCATTTCCTCGCCTTTTTCCGTATACCGCAGAAGGCATATAAATGCCTCCCGTAAATTTCATTTTTGCACACACCTTCAGGTGAAGCGGCATTTCCTTTACCGACAGTTATTTCGGGGCTTTTGAGTAGGTTTCCGAACAGAGGATCTCAAGATTTTTATATGTCCTATTACGCTTTCAGGTGCTTTGAAAGATATTTTCAACTGAGTAACGGGTCGGACATATATTTTCTCCCCTGTATGTATTTGTATATTTATTATAGCACAAAAGCAAAATAAAGTAAAGAGAGGCGGACCGTCTGTCGGTCCGCCGTATGTCATATAAGCATCGGTTGTATCTGAATTCCGTTAAGCGCCGATGAGAGCGTCTGCGGGATTTTTTCCATTTCGGCGACGAGCGAACGCGGTTTTGTCTCCGCGTCGTCCTGCCCGAACGGGACGAAATAAAAGTTTTCGCGGTTTAACAGCCTGCCGATATTCTCGGCGTTTGCCGCGAGAGCGTCGTTTGAAGAAACGGCGACGACGACGGGTCTGCCGTTCCGAAGATGCGCTTTGACGGCGAGGGAAACGCTGCTGTCGGCTATTCCCGACGAAAGTTTCGCGAGGGTGTTTCCGGTGCAGGGCGCGACGACCAGCGCGTCAAACATCTTTTTCGGCCCGATAGGCTCCGCTTCTTTTACGGTATGAATTATTTCCTTTCGGCAGATATTTTTTATCTGAGTGCGGAAGTCTTCGCTTTTGCCGAAACGTGTGTCGGTCGAAAAGGCGACCTCCGACATTATCGGGTATATATCGTAATCACGGGCGAGTTTTTCGAGAACGGCGACCGTCCGTGTGAAAGTGCAGAAAGAGCCGCAGAGCGCAAACCCTATGCGCGGCTTTTCATTCTCCATTTGTTTCTCCTCCTTTCAGGATATGAAGTACGGTTTCGGCGATAATTTCGCCTGCGGTCTTCGGCGCGGTCTTCCCCGGAAGCGACAGCAGCCACAGAACCTTAAGCCCTGAGTTTTCGGCGACGGAAAAATCTATTCCGCCGGGTTTTGAGGCAAGGTCGATAAAGAGCGTTTCTTTTTGCGCCGCGAGAAGTTCTTTTTCGCCTATCAGCCGTATCGGGACGGTGTTGAAAACGATGTCCGAATCCTTTATGACGGCGCAAAGCCGATCGCTTCTTGCGGGCGTAAAGCCGAACGCCGAAATTTCCGCAAAGTCCTTGTCTTTTCTTGCGGAGACCGTCACGTCGGCGCCGAGCGCCTTTAAGCGGAACGCGAGGGCTTTTCCTATCCTGCCGAAACCGACGACGAGGCATTTCGAGCGCCAGAGTGTTTTCTCGGTTTCGTTTATCGCCTCGGCGATTGCTCCCTCGGCTGTCGGAACGGCGTTGAGTATCTGTATGTCGTCGCGGGCAAAAAGGTCGATAAAGACGTGCTTTTCGTCCTTGAAATTTTCGGGGATATTCGCCCCGAATATCACGGCTTTTTCGGGGATAGCGGGCAGAATTTCCGAAAGAAAAGTCTCCTTTTCGGAAAAAGGCGCGTTTAAGGTCTTCCCGTCGGCGCTTAACGGCAGGGGAAGAAGCACGAAGTCCGCGTTTTCAAGCGTTTTTGTGAGAATTTCGGGATTTTTTCCGAGTTTTTCAAAGCCGAAAAGACGGGTCGCAAAAAAGCCCGACAGTATCTTTTCCGCCGCGGCGGAGCGCAGGTCTCCTCCGAGGACGGCGAATATTTGAGTTTTCAAAATCATCACTCCGAGAGTCTTTATAACACAGTATATGCTTTCCGTCTTGACTTTGCCCGAAAATAATGGTATCATTACAGAAGAATAAAAAACGGAGAATGAAATGGCAAAATTGCGGTATTACGCCGTTAGAAACGGCAGAAAAACAGGAATATTCAGGCATTGGGAAGAGTGCAAGGATCAGGTCGTCGGCTTTAAGGACGCGGAATATAAAAGTTTCGACAATATGAAAGACGCCGAAGACTATCTGGCGCAGACTTTTACCGAAAAAGAAAGACCCGCGAAAAAACGCAGGTCGAAAGCGGAAAAAATTGCGGATTACAATACCGTTGCGGAAAATCTTTCAAACGAAATCCCGCAGGGGAAGATGATAGCGTATATCGACGGAAGTTACGACGCCGAACGCCGCAGATATTCCTACGGCTGTATCCTTATAAAAAGCGGAAACGTCACGACTCACCGCGCGTGGGGCATGAGACCGGAGGCGGCGGAGGCAAGAAACGTCGCAGGGGAACTGCAGGCGGCGATGTTTGCCGTCAAGACGACAGCCGCGGACGGAATAAGGGATATAACGATATATCACGACTATTACGGAATTTCAAAATGGTATGAGCATAAATGGAAAGCGCAGAGTTTCTGTGCAAGGCACTATCTTGAATTCATGGATAAATTCCGCCCTTATATGGATATAAAGTTCGTCAAGGTCGAGGGCCACAGCGGAGTGCCACTCAATGAATATGCCGATTTGCTCGCCAAAGAAGCGCTTTCCGAAGAATAAAGAAATGTCGCCGGATCGGTCGAAAAGACTTCGGCGGCTTTTTTTCGCTCTTTTTTCGGCGGCAGAACGGCGTTTTCACACATTATCGAGTATATGAACATTTTTATTCTCCCTTTCCTTTATAATACCGCGCAGTTTTTTCATGGCGTCGCGAAGTCCGCCGACCTCGTTTATAACGCCCTCCTTTACCGCCTCCGCGCCGTCGAGAAGCGTTCCGACGTCTGTCACCATTCCGCCCGTCGCAGTCATTAGTTCTCTGAAACGGTTTGCCGAAATGTCGGAATTTTCCGAAACGAAATTTATAATTCTGTCCTGCATTTTGTCAAAATACGAAAACGTCTGCGGAACTCCGACGATAAGCCCGTTCATTCTTACGGGGTGGACGGTCATGGTCGCGGTCGGCGCGATGAAGGAATAGTCGGCGGAGACCGCAAGAGGCACTCCTATCGAATGTCCGCCGCCGAGAACGAGGGAAACTGTCGGCGTATCCATTCCCGCTATCATTTCGGCAATCGCAAGCCCCGCTTCGACGTCGCCCCCGACGGTGTTTAAGAGAATAAGAAGACCTTTGACTTTTTCCGATTCTTCAATAGCGACAAGCGCGGGAAGAACGTGTTCGTATTTTGTTGTTTTCGTTTCCGCGGGCAGGATATAGTGTCCTTCGACCTGACCGATGACGGTAAGGCAGTGGATAGGCATTTCCTCCGTCGGAAGCCCGCTTTCCTTTACGTTTTCTTCTGACATAAACTCTCTCCTTTTTTGCGTATTTTGCCCGAAAACGCGGAAAATAAACGCGGGGAAACGGACAGTTGCTTGCTTTTCGCGGAAAATAATGTATAATATTTTCGAGGAGTTGATTTCATGGAAACAAGAGAAGTATTATTCAATCTGAGAACGCAGAAAGGACTTTCGCAGGAGGAACTTGCCGAAAAGATATTCGTCACGCGTCAGGCGGTCTCGCGTTGGGAAAACGGAGAGACGGTGCCTAATACCGACACCTTGAAACTGCTGTCGAAATTTTTCGGCGTTTCGATAAACACGCTTTTAGGGTCTCCGCACAAACTTATCTGCCAGTGCTGCGGAATGCCGCTTGAAGACGGTATAATAAGCAGGGAAAAGGACGGTTTTCTTAACGAGGACTATTGCAAATGGTGCTATGCCGACGGCGAATATATGTACAGCAACATGGACGACCTTATCGACGTCTGCGTTAAAAATATGGCGAACGGCGAACATTCCGAAGAGGAAATAAGGGCGTATCTTTATTCGACCCTGCCGAAACTCGACTATTGGAAAAGATATGACGAACTCGGCGGAAACAGGGCTTTCGACGAATTCAAGGAAAAACTTATCGGCGAAATAAACGCCCTGAATATTGACGGAATGCCGAAAGTCGAAAAATTAAATGCCCTTGTCGGGAAATATATCAATCTTGATTTCAGACTTCCGAACGGAAACGTTGTGAGGTTCTTGGACGACGATACGACCTATCTCGGAAACCAACTTGAATGTGAATTCGGCGGCGACAGGTGTTTCGGCGTTGTCGCGAACGCGGATTTCATTCTTGTATGTACTTACGGCGAAGACTGCAAAGACCCCGAACTTGTGATTTATAAGAAGAGATAAAAAATGCACCTGCTTTTCGGCAGGTGCATTTTTTTAACCTTGTTTTTCATGAAATTCCGCGACAGACGCGGTTTTGACCGATCATTTTGCTTTTTTCTTAAAGGCGTTCGTTATTGCGACGACTGCGGGGAATATCACCGCCGCGACGACCCATATAACAAAACTTCTGTCCCAATTATCCGACAGCAGGCTGTATCCCAGATAAATTGCCGTTGCGGTAAGCCAATATGCGGTGTATACGGCGTCCGCGACGGACGACTTTTTGTTTTCATGCAGAAGTTTTTCGAAACTTGCCCATACAATTCCCGTTTTTATAAAGAAGACAACGCCGACCCCCGCAATAAGAAACGAAAGAGAAAGCATAAACACGGAAAACAGGTCGCCGTCAAAGGTCAAGGCGACAAAAAGCGGAATTGCGGCGATAATACATAAACAGGCTCCCGCGATATTATATTTTGTGTGCATATCTTTATATTGCGCCCTGCGTTCTTTTACCATTCCGTCAACGCCGTATGCGGTTTCAAACTTTTCTTTTTCAAGAAAGGCAAAAGGTGCGGTTTTCCCGCCGCTCGATATAAACATCATGACGGCTGCCGCCACGATAAGCACGAGAACCGTAAGCCCGATTCCGACGGCAAGATTTTCGTTCAAAGCGCCCGCCGTGCTTTCGCTTATCGCCGCCGAAAGCAGAAGCGCTATCGGGGATATGATACACAGAAAAACGGAGTATGCAACGGTTTTGGCGGTTTTTGCTTTCACCGAAAGGAAAGCGTTCGCCTCTTCCATGGATACGCGCCTTAATGACGGCGTATCTTCGGACGGACCGCAATTTTCGACCTCTTCTATTTCGTCTTTCAGCAGATAATCCGTACTTACTCCGAACAGTTCGGAAAGGCGTATCATTTTGTCAAGGTCGGGGACCGACTGCGCGCCCTCCCATTTTGAAACGGACTGCCGCGTCACGTCCATCTGTTCGGCGAGTTCCTCCTGCGACCACCCTGCTTTTTTCCGCAGTAAAATAAGTTTATCGGCAAAAATCATATTTTTTTGGGCAGAGAAGAATCGAACTTGTATCGGTTTTGACGGGCTGATTTCCGTCCTAACTTCCGCAGAAACCTTGTAAATACACAAAGTATTCACTGCGGTTCCTTTGTCGTTATGCCGAACATCCGCACCGTGAAAACTGCGTGCACCCGCCGCAGAAAAATTTTCGAGAGTTTTTTTTGAGATGCGGTCGGGCGATAAAAGTTCAATCCTTCTCTGCCTATCCTCCTTTTGTTTTGTTTTTCTCTATTTTATCATTTTCCGAGGTTGCCGACAACCACTTGACGCCTGTCAATCTGTCAACCGTTCGTTGCTTTTTGTGAAAATAGCGCTTATTCTGACATTATGCTTTTGAGCGAAAGCCTTTTTATACTGCGGGAATACATATACATCGCAAGTTCGTAGACGGCAACGAAAAGCACCAGAGTGACGGTAAGTGCCTTAAAATCGAAATTATATTCCGGAACATTTTCAATATCCGCAAACACGACCGACACCGTAAGCCGCAAAAGTCCGTATTGATATACCGTGCCTATCGCAAAACCGATATATGAAACGGGGCGGTAAGCGCCGAGAATATGGCGGCTGCAGGTTTTGTCGTCATAGCCGAAGACTCTCATCATCGCAATCGTCTTCGTGTTGCCTCTGACGACGCTCGAAAGCGAAAGAAACAGAGTTACAAACGCAAGAATAAGCCCTATTGACAGAACCATATACGCGAAAGTTTCGCTTGCAAGGTCGGTCATCGAAAAAGACATCTGAACCATTGCCGAAAAGCAGAACGCCGAAAATGCGACAAAGAAAACAAGCGATTTTCTGCTTTTGAGCGTTATATGCCGCAGGTCTTTTAAGAACGGCACGTCCTCTTTTCCGTCTCTGCCCGTTCCGACTCTGACATTCTGTTTCTCGCGGAGTAAATCAAGCACGGGGCTTTTCAGTTTAAGGTACGCAAAGAACACCGATATCGCGGCAAAAGCGATCGGCGGAATTACGACTAAGGCGAAAGCCAGCGGCGAATGAAATACGGGGGTCAGCGATTGCAGCCCCTGCGCCTGTTTCTGATAAAACGTCGGAAGATAAAGATAACCCGCAGCGAATCCCAAGGCACAGCCGACAAATACCGAAAGCCCGAATATCCAAAAATGTTTTGCGATTTTTATATCGGAGTAGCCGAGCGCTTTCAGAATTCCGAGTTCCTTTCCGTGCGTGCTTATATAGTTTTTTACATAGAATAACAGCATGACGACCGAGGTCGCAATAAGACAGCCGCCCGAAACGGCGGCTATTACCCTGCCCATAAGTACCTGCGCGTTATAAATCGCGGCGGCTTCTGCCGATATCCCGTCTTTTATTGCCGCAAGGTCGATATTGTAACTTAAAAACAGCGTACAGGCAAAAACGGCACAGCACGCAATAACGGTTATTCCGAACAGTTTAACGGTATCTTTTAATCTTATGACCATAGGTCACCACCCTATCTCATAAGCGGTTTTCTGCGCCGCGTTTTTATATATTTCGGCAATTTCGCCGCTGTTCATTCTGATAACGGTGTTTGCCGTTTCCGCAATGTTGGCGTTGTGCGTTACCATTACGACCGTAAAGCCGTATTCGGTATGCAGTCTGCAGATATAATCAAGCACCTGCCGCCCCGTCTTTTCGTCGAGCGCGCCCGTCGGTTCGTCGAGAAACAGAACTTTCGGCTTTTTGGCAAGCGCACGGGCGACCGATACTCTCTGCTGTTCGCCGCCCGAAAGTTCGGACGGATATTTCGCGGTTTTTTCTTCAAGACCGACCGCCTTGATGATCTCTTTATAGTCCGCATTTCCCGCAAGATCGGCGCCCATTCGGACGTTTTTGTCAACCGTCATGTCGGGAAGCAGATAATACTGCTGAAAGATAAAGCCGATATTGTCCCTGCGAAATTTCGTCAGCGCTTTGTCGGAAAGCGCCGTAATGTCTTCGCCGTCGTATTCTATACTTCCGCCGTCGACTTTTTCAAGCCCCGAAAGACAGTTCAGAAGCGTTGATTTTCCCGACCCCGACGCCCCTAATATCACGACAAAATCGCCGTCCGCAATTTTAAGGTCGATTCCCTTTAACACCTCGGTCAGGCTTTCGCCCGTGCCGTATGATTTTGTGATTTTTTCCGTTTCAATCATTTAGTCCGCCTCCGTTTTTATAGCGATATTTTAATCCTTCGTATACATCGGTAAGGGCTCTGCTCGCAAGATTTTCGTCCCATTCGTAAAAACCCGTCGCAATCATCGAGGCAATGCCGTGCGTATACGCCCACATTTCAAGATAGAAAACTTCCGCCTCTTCTTTGTCTATACCGACTTGTTTTGCGATAAGTCCGATAAGAGCGTCCATTTCTTCGGGGTTTTCCTTGTCTTCTCCCGAACGGTCACGCATAAAAAGCAGCTTGAAAAGCTCCGTTTCTTCTTTTGCAAAGCGGATATACGCCATTCCGCTCGCTTTATAGGGAACATACTTTCCGCTTGCCGTTTCTTCCTTGCGGAAAGTCTGATAAAGTCTGTTCGCCGCGCAGATAATTCCTCTCTGTACGTCCGCCATATTCTCAAAATGACTGAATATCGGGCGGGAAGTCGTGCCGAGTTTTTCGCCGAGCGACCGTGCCGAAACGGCGGCGAACCCCTTTTCCCTCGTCAGTTCGATCGCGGCGTCAAGCACCTGTTCTTTTGTAAACATATAGTTTCTGGGCATAACCTTGCTCCTTTTCTTTACGGATACAGTCGTAGCGTTACGGCTGTAACTTTATTATAACATAAAAAATCGGAAAATGCAAGAGGCTTTTTCCGTTGTGCGTTTTGCGGTGTCGGCAAAGAGAGGGGAAAGCCTTGAAAAAGCCGCCGTCGGGCGGGAAAAGTCTTCGCCTTACTCCGAATATTTTCTGAAAAAAACGGCAGAGTTAATTCTCTGCCGCAATCGTTTTATTTATTTGTGCAAATGACAAGTTCGCTCTTGACACCGTTCAGCTCAATTACCTTTTTCGCGTCGGGTGTCATTTGGGTCGGGTGCGTAGGCGTGCTTTTCGGTGTATGACATCATGCGGTTATATAACACAAGATAGAAAAGCACCGCGGAAAGTTCGCCGACAGCCCCCAAAAGGTAAAAGTCATTACCTTGCAGTTTTAATGCCGTCCAAATTATAAGCCCAATCCACGCCGCAACGCACAAAGCGATAACACCGATATGTTCACGCAGCCATTTTTTCTTGAAAAACGATATCTTTTCTTTCAGAGTAAAGGTGCTGTTTTCAAGGGCTGCAACAAGGTTATTGTCCGCGGCTTTTTTGAAGTTTTCCTCCAAAAGCCGTTCTCCGCTTATAATTTCGTTTATGCTCACATCAAATTCTTTGGAAAGAAGCAAAAGCATTTCAATGTCGGGCATATAGTTGCCGTTCTCCCAACGGGAAACGGTTTTGTTGGTCACGCCGAGTTTTTCTCCGAGTTTTTCCTGCGTCATATTTTTCTCTTTTCGCAGGGCGGCTATGAATTTTCCTGTTTTCAACTGATCCATTTTATATACCTCCGAGAAAAGTATAGCAGGTTTTTTGCGGAAAGTCTTCCCCGCAAACAGCGAATCAGCCTAAAACGACGCTTTTTTTCTTACCGTTTTTCTTTCTCGGATACTCTCTTATGCGGGTGACGAAATCCAGATTGATAATTTCCTGTTCGCCCGAATTTCTCTCAACGACAATTCCGCCGTCGGCAACTTCTTTTATAATTCCTTCAATGCTTCCGTCGTTTGACATGATCGTATAGATAAGACAGTCCTTTCCGATAAACCGTTCTGCAAGTTCTTTCATAATGCCGTTCTCCTTTTTCTGCAATTTTTTGTTCAGAATATGTCTTATTGCCGCAAGTCTTCTTTTCCGTATTATCTGCGGGATAATTATAAGCAGCAGTGCAATAAATATGAGATAAAGACAGTTCATTTATCCGCCCTCGGTCAGGAAATTTTGTTTCCCGATCTTGTATATCGCAGGGATTCCCTGAAATATACCGACATATTTATGACCCAGATAAGGCATACCGCAAGCGAGGGCAAAAATCCGATACCGAAAACGAGCGCGCAGAGGGTAAGAACTATGGATAAAGCCGCGCAGACCGCATTTGTTGCGGAATATGCTTTGAACGCACATTTGCCTATCATGATTTTCTCGGCTTCGTCGCAGTCGTCGATCCACTTTTTCTGAAATTTCATATCGTAAACGGACGCTTTCTTTTCGGGGTTCGTTTTCTTTGCGGCGTCGACGCACTTCTGCTGGAAAATAATAACTTCCGCAAAAATAATAAAAAATGCGGCAATTCCGATAAAAAGAATTACGGTTCTTTCGCTGTTGTCAAAGGTTGAAAAACCTCCCGAATAAGAAGCGGCAAGCAGAAAAAAGGAAAGAACAAGAGTGACACCCGTAATCCAGATTACGGCAGAAAGTTTTCGGTCGGTTTCCGCCGAGACGTCTTCGTCTTCGCCGTCCCACGCAGCGAGCAGTTTTTTTGCTTTCCGATAAATCGGGGTGCATACCGAGGGCACGGCAAGAGCCGTCGCGACCATCAGCCACGGGGCTATCTGAGTTCCGAAGAAGTCTCCCGCTGCCTCTATTGTTCCCGCCATTCGGTCAAGTCCGTATCTCGCCGCAAGATAGCCCGTTACTCCGCCGATGACCATACACAGCACGGAAAAAAGCAGAAACTTCGGCAGAGCCTTGCGGTTTGCTTTTTTGATTTCATTGTTTTCCATTTTCGGTTTCCTCCTGTAAATAAAACACTTCTTCCACCGTAACCCCGCATACCTTTGCAATCGTCAGGGCAAGGGTCACCGACGGCGAATAATCGCCTCTTTCGATAAGGCTTATTGTCTGCCGTGATACGCCGCAAAGGCGTCCCATTTCCTGCTGATTGACATTCAGCGCGGCTCTGCGTTCTTTCAAACGATTCCGCAGTACCATACAAAACCTCCGTTCGACAATTTTATTTGTCTGTTTGACAACTATCCTTGTCAAAATGTATTATACTGCCGTTTTTTCTTTTTGTCAAGAGGGTAACGAAAAAAACCGTTGGCGGGCGGGAAATTCTGTCCCGTTAAAAACCGTCCGTATTCAAAAAACGACCGTTTATCAAAAAACTGTTGAAATTCCGCCGTCGGTCCCTTATAATAAAGCCGTTGAAAGGAGATTGTCATGAAAGTTGAAATCAAAATCGACGGCGACTGCACCGAGCCGAAAATCGTGGTTGTAACGGACAAAGTGACCGACGAAATAAACGAAATAGTGAAAACTGTTTCGGGCTTTCGGGCGACGGTTCTCGCGGGGTTTTCTGACGGGCAGGCGACGGTCCTTGACCCCGAAACGATATACCGCGTTTATTCTTCGGGCGGAAAAGTATATGCCGAAACCGAAAACGGGGAATATCTTCTCCGCCTGCGGCTTTATGAGGCGGAACAACACCTTTTGAACCGCTCTTTTGCGAGAATTTCGAACGGCGAAATCATAAATATAAAAAAGGTAAAGGGCTTTGACCTGAGTTTTGTCGGGACTATCCGCGTTTCCTTGACAAACGGAACGGTCACTTACGTTTCGCGGCGATATGTTTCAAAAATCAAGAAACTTTTGGGGTTATGAGGTGGTAAATATGAAAAAAGAAGTTATAAAACGCGGGCTGTTCGGGTTCCCCGTCGGAATCGCGATAGGTTTCGTTATCACGCTGATTATCTCGGCGTTTATCGGCGACGGCTCGTTTTATCCCGCAACTCCCGAATTTATCGAAACGGTCGGGAGCGAACTCGGGGCTGTTTCGTTGCAGACCGTTTTTTGCGGAATTATGGGGAGCGGCTTTGCCATGGCGTCCGTTATCTGGGAAATTGATTCATGGAGCCTTGCAAAGCAGAGCGGAATATATTTTCTTATCGCGTCGCTTGTAATGCTGCCGATCGCTTACATTTCCGAATGGATCGAACATTCCGTCGTCGGCGTGCTTTCTTATGCGGGAATTTTTGTCTTGATTTTCGTTGCGGTCTGGCTTATACAGTATTTCTGCTGGAAACGGAAAATAAAGAAAATGAATTCGTCCCTTAAATAGAAAAAAGCACTCGCTGAAAAGCGAGTGCTTTACTTTTGAAATTATCAGTCCGAAAGAATTGCTCTGTCGTTTGCGAAGACGGTTCCGCTCGCCTTATTGAACAGCGTTAAGAGGTCTTCGACGGTGAGGTTTTTCTTTTCTTCACCCGAAACGTCAATTATGATCTGTCCTTCGTGAAGCATGATAAGGCGGTTGCCGTAGGCAATAGCGTCTTTCATGTTGTGGGTTATCATAAGGGTCGTGAGGTGATTATTTTCGACTATTCTCTGCGTTATGTCGAGAACTTTTGCCGCTGTTTTCGGATCGAGGGCGGCGGTGTGTTCGTCGAGGAGCAGAAGTTTCGGGCAGTTGAGAGACGCCATGAGAAGGGTCAGCGCCTGTCTCTGTCCGCCGGAAAGAAGACCGACTTTCGCGGTCATTCGGTTTTCAAGTCCGAGGTCGAGTTCGGAAAGAAGTCTTTTGTATTCCTCCCGCTCTCTTTTCGTTATTCCGGAGCGGAGCGTGCGGCGTTTTCCTCTGCGGCAGGCGAGAGCGAGGTTCTCTTCTATCTGCATATCCGCCGCAGTGCCCATCGCGGGGTCCTGAAAAACTCTGCCGAGATATTTTGCGCGTTTATATTCGGGGAGCGCCGTGACGTCGGTCTCGTCGATTAAAACTTTGCCTTTTTCGGGACGGAAAACGCCCGAAATGATATTCTGCATCGTGCTTTTACCCGCGCCGTTTCCGCCGATGACGGTAACGAAATCGCCGTCGTTCAGGGTTAGGCTCAAATCGTTGAGGGCTATCTTTTCGTTTATTGTACCGGGGTAAAAAACTTTTGTGATATTCTGCAACTCAAGCATTTGTTTTCCCCTCCTTTTTGATTCCGCGGCGGGCGGCTATCTTTCCTTTGACGTAGGGCGTACCGAGGAAAATCGCAACGACGACCGCCGAGAGCATTTTGAGAAGGTCGGTGTCAAGACCGAGGAAAATTATTACCTGATATACGATATAATAGATGACCGCGCCGATAATAACGCCCGTAAGACGGATCGCAAAATTCGGCGGCAGTTTCGAGATTATCGCTTCGCCGATAACGACGGCGGCAAGCCCGATAACGACGGCGCCCTTACCCATATTTATGTCGGCGTATCCCTGATACTGGCAGAGAAGAGCGCCCGACAGGGCGACTATTCCGTTTGAAAGGGCAAGGCCTATGAGTTTCGTTATGTCGGTGTTTATGCCCTGCGCGCGGCTCATTGCGGGGTTTATGCCCGTAGCGCGGATACCTGCGCCGAGTTCCGTTCCGAAGAAGAGGTAGAGAACCGCGACGAGAAGAACCGCGAAAACGGCAAGAACGATAAGCGCCGAGGGAATGTTCATCTGCGAAATGAGAACTTTATAGTTTCTTGCGGAAAGCGGCTGGTTTGCCTTTCCCATGATTTTGAGGTTTACCGACCACAGGACAAGTTGCGTGAGTATTCCCGAAAGAATAGCGGGAATTCCCAAAAGTATATGCAAAAGCCCCGTTATCGCGCCCGCAATAATTCCCGCGACCGTTGCGGCGATGAGCGCGAGCCAGACGGGCGTGCCGTTTACCATGAGCATTGCGCAGACTATGGCTCCCGTGCAGATAGAGCCGTCAACCGTAAGATCGGCGATGTCGAGTATTTTGTAAGTGATGTATACGCCGATCGCCATAATGCCCCAGATAAGTCCCTGGGCGACGGCTCCCGGCAAAGCGGAGATAAGTCCCATATTATTTTCCTTTCCCTGCCCTCAGGAAATTACTGAATAGCGGTGTATCCGTCGGGAATGGTGATTCCGAGTTCGTTGCAGATCTCGGGGTTATACATTTTTGTTGCGGTTGCGTATTCGATGGGCATTTCGGAGATGTTTGCCTCTCCCTTGAGTATTTTTGCCGCCATTTCGCCGGTTTTTACGCCGAGGTCATAGTATGAAATGGAAAGGGTAGCGACTCCGCAACCTGCGGCAATTCCCTGTTCGCCCGCGACGACGGGAACTTTCTTTTCTCTTACGATGTTGCCTATCGTTTCGGTGCAGGACGCGGCGGTGTTGTCGGTCGGGATATAAATTACATCGCTCTGGGACGCCGCGGTAGTCGTAACGGCGGAAATGTCGTTCGAGTCGCTGAAGGAGTAGCGGGTGCAGGTAAGACCTTTAGCGGTGAGGTATTCTTCGATAACTTTTATCTGATATGCGGAGTTTGCTTCTGCGGAACAGTAGATAAGTCCGACGTTTTTGGCTTCGGGGAAGAGTTCGAGGATCATGTCCGCCTGTTCGGTAAGGGGAGCAAGGTCGGAAGTTCCCGAAACGTTGCCTCCGACAGTTCCGTTAAAGTCGTTTATCCCGAGAGCAACGCCGTATTCGGTTATGGAAGTTCCGAGAACGGGGATAGTCTGGGTCGCGTTGAACGCCGCCTGAAGAGCGGGGGTGGCGTTTGCAAGAATGAGGTCGACGTTTTTGGAAACGAAGTCTGTCACTATCGTCGAGCAGGCGTTGGTGTCGTTCTGGGCGTTCTGTTCGATAAATGTTACGTTTTCTTCGCCGAGCGCCTTTACGAGGGCGTCCTTGAAGCCTTGGGTCGCGGCGTCAAGCGCTTCGTGACGGACAAGCTGGCAGATACCTACGGTATATACCTTTTTTTCTCCGCAGGCGGAGAGGGAGAGCACGCAGGCGACAAGAAGCGCCGCGGCGAGAACGATGGATACGATTTTCTTGATTTTCATTGTTTTTCTTTCCTTTCTTTTGCCAAATAAAAAACACACGGTTGTGATACCGTGTGTAATAGCCTTTATAAAACGGAGAGACCCGATAAACCTATTTACGTGCATCACAAATTATATTACTTTTCTTAAAATAAAAGTAATAATAAAAGTATGCAAAGTAAAAATTGCGGTTCATCTTCGTTTTCCTTTCGTTTTAATATGACACAATTATATACCTCTTTTTTCGCTTTGTCAATACATAAATAAAAACTTTTTTTGTATTTTTATTTTTTTCCGAGGTAGCGGCAGACATTTTTTGTATAATTTTCATACTCTTTTCCGAACGCCTCGCGAAGAAACGGTTCTTCGACAACAACGGTCTGCAAATGAAGCATTACCGCCGAAAACACAGAAAAGAGCAGGAGAAACGGATTGAAAAACATCAGAAGGATTCCGAGATAAACGAGGTCGAAACCGAGAAACGCGGGGTTGCGGCTTACGGAAAAAATTCCCGTTGTGACAATAGCCGTTTTCTTTTCTTCGGGAACACCGACTCTCCAACTGTCCCTCATCGTTACGACCGCCGCGATAAAGACGGCAACTCCCGCCGCCGTGATAGCAAGCCCGATTATCCGCAAAAAGAGCGGAAAAACGGTCGTTCCGACAATAATGCTTGCAACTTCGGCTATGACGGCAAGGACCGTCGAAACGGACATCAGATATTCTACCGTTCGGGTTTTTCCAGTTTTGCCTTTGCCTATCTGCGAGGTTTTTATCCCTTTTTTTCTTTGCCCGAACATCTTTATAAAGTAGCAGGCATAAAAAGCGGCGAGAAGAATGAGTGCGGATATCTTAAAAATCATATAGCCTCCTGAGGCAGTCTTAAAGAGTGACGGTAAATTCTATTTTGTTTGCTTCGGGGGAAGACGCCGAAATTTTGCCGCCGTGTCCCTCCGCAATGCTTTTTGCGAGCGAAAGACCTATCCCGAAACCGCCCGTTTCCGAATTTCGGCTTTCGTCCGCGCGGTAAAACCTGTCGAAAAGTTTTGAAAGATCGCCTTTTATCGGTTCGGCGCAGGCGTTTTCCGTTTTTATTATTATCTTTTTCTTTGATTTTTTAAGAGAAACAAGGATAGGCGACGACGGGTCGGCATATTTTACCGCGTTGTCGATAAGTATTGAAACGAGTTGGCGGACGGCGTATTCGTTTCCGTTATAAGTTATGTCGGGTTCGACCGAAATTTCAAGCGTTTTGCCGTTTGACGCGGCGAAATCGGAAAATGATTCGGCGGTCTCGTTTACCGCGTCGCTTATGTTGAATCCCGAAAATTTAAGGGGCGACTTTTCTTCGTCGAGACGCGAAAGCGAAACGAGCGAATTTACAAGTTCGGTAAGTTTCTCGGTCTGGCTTTTGGCTTTGTCTATCCATTTCTGTTTGCCCGTTTCCATTTCGAGAACGCGCAGACTTGTCGCGATGACCGTTATCGGCGTCTTTAATTCATGGCTTGCGTCGGTGATGAAACGTTTTTGCTTTTCGTAACTTTCCGCGACGGGTTCGACCGCTTTTTTCGAGAAGAAAACGACAAGCAGGAAAACGAGCAACGTACAGCCCACGACCGCGACCGCCGACCATATAATCAAAGTTTTTGCGGAGCGCAGTTCGCGGTAACAGTCAAGGAAGATTATCGTTTTTTCGCCGTTTTCGGGGTCGGAAACGAAAAATTTATAGTTGCCGTAAAAACCGTATCCGTGTCCTTTTTTCAATGCCGCCGCGAGAAATTCGGAGGTGTCGTTTTCGGTGACCGACGCTATCTTGTCGAAATTTGACGAAACAAGGTTTCCGTTTTCGTCGCATTTCAGAACGAAAAATCTCGTCGAATAGGGCGTTTCGGCGGTGAAAGGACCGTTTCCTCTCTCTTCGTGCGGATCTTTTTTGTCGGGCGGCGGAGTTCCGATGTCGTCTTTCGGCGGTACGACCTTGTTTTCGGGAACAGTTCCGTCGTTTTCGTAAATAAGGTTTATCGTTTTGTCAAGGTCGGAATTCGCGGAATAAAAGGACGCGGCATTGACCGCGACGGCAAGCAGGAGCATTACCGCCGCGACCGAAAGAGTCGCTATATTTATAAAGCGCAGGCGCAGTTTTTTTATCATTTTTCAGCCTCCATATAATATCCGAGGCCTCTGTTTGCCTGAATTGAGACTTTTGAGCCTATCTGTTTTAATTTTTTGCGCAGGTTCGAGATGTGGACCCAAACGACGTTTATCTCGGCGTCGCTTTCCCAGCCCCATATCTTTTCCATTATCCTGTCGGCGGAAAAAACGAAACCGGGGGAGCGGATAAACATTTCGGCAAGTTGAAATTCCCTGCCCGAAAGACGGACGGTCTTATTCCCGCAGGAAAGAAGACCCGACCCCGAATCAAGGGAGATATCCGCAAAATTAAGGACTGTCGGGCGGTAATCTTCGCTCCGGCGGAGCATTGCCCGAACGCGGCTTATGAGTTCGTCGGGTTCGAACGGTTTCGGAAGATAGTCGTCCGCGCCCGCGTCAAATCCCGCTATCCTGTCATAAGTCTGACCCTTTGCCGTCAGCATCATGACGGGAGTTTTTATCCCCTCGCGGCGTAATTTCCCGAGGACTTCAAGTCCGTTCATCTTCGGCATCATAATGTCGAGGATTATCGCGTCATAGCCGCCCGAAATTGCGTAGTCGTAGGCGTCCTGCCCGTCGTAAACGGCGTCCGCCGAGAAATTGTTTTTTTCAAAAAAGACGGTAAGCGCCTCCGCAAGGTCCTTTTCGTCTTCTGCGATAAGCAAACGCATTTTTATCACCTGCCGATAACAGTATACTTAAAATTTGCGGTAAAGTCAATCTATAAAGCCTCTTTTTCGCCCGTTCTGCCGCAGACGATATTAAGGTTTCCGTTCCGACAGCGAATGTCGTCGATAAAACTTTTCGGAACGGTGCCTTTGAGGGTTATAATATATTCGAGTTCGTAAAGCGTTCCCATATTCGAAGTTTTGACCTTTACAAGTTCGTGCGAAAGGGTATATTTTTCGAAAAGATCGTCGAAAAGCCCTTCGTAATCGAGATTTTCCGGAATTGTTATCTTCAACATCTTCTCGGTTTTTCTTCCGCCGAAGCCCGTCGCGGTAAGGATTATAATAACCGCCGAAACAAGCAAAAACATTATCGCCGCAAGGAAAACATAGCCCATCCCGGTTGCAAGTCCCACAGCCATTGCAAGGAAAATCGAGCCGATTTCCTTTGCCGAGCCGGGAGCCGAACGGAAGCGGACAAGACTGAAAGCCCCTGCGACCGCAACGCCCGCTCCGATGTTTCCGTTTACGAGCATTATGATTATCTGGACGACCGCGGGTAAAATTGCAAGGGTTATCGCAAAGCTCTGCGACGACCGCGTTTTATACATACTGACGACCGAGATAAGCACGCCCAAAACGAGAGATACCAAAGTACAGATTATAAAAGTTTCAACGGTGAGTTCCGTTCCTATTATTGAATCAAGCACAGAAAATGCCCTCCTTTTCGGTTTCGTTTTCGCCTTTCGAAATTTCTTCGCGGTATACCGTTCCGTATTTCGAAAAGGACGTCGGAAAAATTTCGTTTTCGGAAAGGAATTCCGAAAGCCACAGGGGACAGGCGGCAGCAAATTTTATTTCGCAGAGGTAGTCGCCGTCGAAAAAATATTTCCCGTGATCTCCGTAACGCAGGTCGAGCCTGTCGGTGCGGTAACGCATATTGCTGTCGAAAGTTATCCGCAAATCGGGGTCGGAAATCCCTGCATAAGCCTCTCGGTCGTATCCTATAAATACTTTCGGTTCGGTCCTGTAAAACTGCTGAAACGCCGAAATTTCTTTTCCTATCTGTCCGAAATGTTCGCCCGAAAGGTTCCCCGAAAGCAGGACCGCCGCCTCCGCGGGCATTGCCGAAATTCTTCTTTTATAAACTATCCCGTCGTATTTTTTCTTTATTTCAACGAAAACTTTTTCGCCGAGACGCGGAACTCCGTAACTTCTCACCCGAAGTTTTTCCTTATATATCGGTTTTTCGAGGGACGTTCTTATAAGTCTCATGTCGGGGGTGTCGTAATATATGTTGCAGAGCGAATATTTTCCGTAATCGTCTTCGCGCATATACTTTTTCATTTCTTCAAGCAAAAGTTCTTTCTGCTTTGCGGTGATTTTATATTTCTTTTCATATCTTTTGAAAGAAGTCTGAATCATTTTTCTCTCGCCTCCTGCAAACATAATAAACCGTGAACCTAAACCGAACCTAAAGATTTTCCTTTAAGTTCGTTTAAGGTTCGGGCGCTATACTTTTCGCAGAAGTCGGGAAAGACCGACGCGAAAGGAATGATATTTATGAAAAGAACGAAAAAATTACGCCTGTCGGCACTTATCGTCGCGGCGCTATTCTTATTTACACTGTTCCCCGTTTCTTTTTCTGCGGCGGAATATTCGGCAGAGGGGGCGACGGCCGCCGTATTTTCCGAAAACGGCGTTTCGGTCTCGGGGGACGGGTGCTCGTCTGACGGCTCAAATATCACAATAACGAAGTCGGGTACCTATATATTATCCGGCAGCGGAACGGGCAGCGTGACCGTCGATAAAGGAACGACGGGAGTAACGATAGTTCTGTCGGGGCTCACCCTTAAATCGGAAGACAGCGCCGCAATAATCTGCAAAAAAGGCACGGAAGTTACGGTGATTGCGGCAGCGGGGACCGAAAACTTCCTTTCCGACACCGAAAAAAACAACGACGAAAACTATCCCGATAACGAAAATGCCGAAAACGCGGTCATTAAATGTAAGGACGGTTCAAAGGTCGTTTTGTGCGGCGGCGGCACGCTTACGGTCGCCGCAAGCGGCAAAAACGGCATAAAATCGGGACTTTCTGACGACAACGGCGACGCGTCTCTTACAATAAAGGACCTTACCTTGAATGTTTCGGCGACCGTAAACGACGCGATAAACGCCGAACAGGAACTTAACATTTTGAGCGGAAATATCACCGTTTCCGCCGAGGATAAAGGGATTCACTGCGATTATGTAATGAACGTCGGCGCGGAAAACACCGACGGTCCGACAATAAAAGTTTCCGAAAGCGAAGAGGGACTTGAGGCGGCGACCGTCAACATTTATTCGGGAAATATCACGGTATATTCGTCCGACGATTGCATAAACGCCGCAAATAAAGAACTTTCCGACTATTCCTTTGCGATAAACATTTCGGGCGGAAAAATTTGGGCATATTCTTCGGGCGGCGACGGTTTTGATTCGAACGGAACCATTGATATTTCGGACGGAAACGTCACCGTCTGGACCGCGAACACCGCCGACGACCAGCCTCTTGACTCGGACGGGAAAATCACCGTTTCGGGCGGCACTGTCCTTGCTGCAGGCGGCAGCAGCGGCATGGGAATGAACCTTTCGTCGTCGCAGGGATATCTGATTTTCGGAAATTCGGGCGGCATGGGAGGTTTCGGCGGCGGAATGCAGCCGAACGGCGGAAATATGCCGACTCCGCCCGACATGAGCGGAAATTCCTCTGACAGCATTCAGAACGGCAACGGCGGAACACAGGGCAGCAACAACAGCGTGCAGGGCGGCAACGGCGGAATACAAAAGCCCTCCGACGGCAATATGACTCCTCCCGACGGCGCCCAGAACGGCAACAACGGAACACAGGGCGGCAACGGCACACCGACCCCGCCCGATATGAACGGAAATTCTTCGGATAATACTTCGGGTGAGAGCAACACGGGCGCGGCGCTTTCCGACAGCGGCTTTGCCGAGACCGCAAAAGGCGGCAACAGCGGAACACAGGGCGGAAATAACGGCGTACAGGGCGGCAACGGCGGAATGCAAAAGCCCTCCGACGGCAATATGACCCCTCCCGACGGCTCGTCTGACGGAAATGCTCCCGCTCTTCCCGACGGCGCGACCGACGGCGGCGCTCCGACTTTCCCCGGAGGAAACGGCGGACAGAACGCAGGCGTTTCAAAGGGCGAAACAATGTCGGTTACCGACTATTCGGGCAACACTCTGTTTTCCGAGGAAGCGCCCTGCAATGTAAGTTTTGTCTTCTTTTCCTCTTCCGACATTGCGGAAAACGGCGAATATTCGCTCCTTGTAAACGGCAGTGAAACGCTTACCGCGACAGGATCGACGGGCGAGACGGCTTCTTCCTTTGCTCCGGACGGCAGTCGCGATTTCCCGAAGGACGGCAAAGGCGGATTCAACGTCCTTTATATTATAATCCCCGCAGCGGCGTTTCTTGTCGGCGGCGGAATCTCCGCGCTTGTAATTCTTCTCTGCATGAAAAAGAAAAATAAGGCGGCGAAAACCGAGGCTCACGGGACAGAAACGGGCTGTGTGAACGAAAAACCCGAAGAAACCGCGGCAGAGACGGGCATTGAGGAAGAAAAATCCGAAGACCCCGCGGTAAATGCGGGCGTTGCGGAAGAAAAACCCGCCGTTCCCGCCTCTTCGGAAGAAAAAACCGAAGAAACCTCGGCGGGCAGTGCGGAAGACAAACCCGAAGTTCCCGTTTCTCCGAAAGACCCCCCTGAAATAAAGGGCGAAGAAAATACGGCGGAAAACATAACCGAGGAAGAACCGACTTCCGACAATAAAGAATAAAACAACAACCCGACAGGAGAAATTTTTCCTGTCGGGTTGACTTTTTGCCGATATCGGGGGGGATATTCGGAAATTCGGGTGTCGGCGAAATAAAAAACGCGAAATTGCGGGTGTCGGAGTGGTGCGGAGCGTGTCGGGGAGATAAAATGCATGGTTCCCGACCTCGGGAAAAGTGCGGGATTGCGAGGAAAAGCCGAACTCTGTTTTTCCTGCGAGGGCGGAGAGGTGTGTGTCGAGGCGGCGTTTCTGCGGGTAGGGGAAAGGGCGAACAGGTGGGAATAAAGAGTGCGGGAATGCGGGCTGCGGAGAGAGGAACGATGCGGGCTGCGGAGAGAGGACCGACGAGGGCTGCGGAAAGGGGAACGCGTGGGCTGCGGAGAGGAGGCCGCGAGGGGCGCTCTGAAAGGGGAACACTGCGGGAGATTTCCGTGTATAAGGAGAGTTCTGCGGGGCGATTGCGGATATGGGGGATAACAAAGCGGAAAAATGAAAGGCGGGCGTGTTGCGGGCGACGGATAAAAAAGCCAAAGGTGGGGTAGAGTTGCGGGGCAATTGCGGATAAGGGGAAAAGTGCGGGATTGCAGGGGACGGATAGGAGGGTCGTCGAGCGGGGGCGGGAAACGGAAATGAGATAAGCGGCTGCAAATTTCGCAGCCGCTTATTGAGTTGTCCAAATAGGAAAGTTGTTGCTTTAACTTAAACTGTTTTGTTGAAATCTGCCGTTATTTTACGCTGTTTTTATTTTGGTTTATTGCTTTTCTGTTGCCAAAGTTTTGCCATGAGAATATAGTATATAGCACGATCGGCAATAATCAATCGGCATTTCAGTAAATAATCATACCGCAGAACCGGAATTTATATTTTAACATTCGGATTTGTGTACTGTCCGTGCTTCTTGGTGTTTTTGCCGTATTGAATGGCAAATTCGGGACAACGATGCAAACACCCCAAGCACATAACGCACTTGTCTTTGACCCATTTGGGTTTCTTGTTTTGTATTTCAATGGCACATACAGGGCATTTCTTCGCACACAGACCGCAGCCGATACAACTGTCCTCTACATAAAAATTTGAAGTAAGACGAACTTTCTTGTCGTAAATAGGCTTTCCGATCAGTTCTGTGATGAATGCAGGTGTTCGGGGAGACATGTGCCGGTTTATGCGTCCGGCGTTTACACCGCAAATCAAATCATTGATTTCCGATTCTGTTGTTCTTGTGAATTTCGCTACCTTTTCAGGCGTGGAAGCATCTATTTTTCTTCCGTGAACGGATTTTGCAGCCATCGCTCCGATAGCACCCGGGGTTGTTCCGTAGGTCGAAACAAAATACAGATAATCCGTCCGAAAAGATGCCTTTTCCAAAAATTCTCGGACAATGCTCGGCAGTCCCCAATCATAGGTAGGAGAAACAATGCCGATCATATCATCTTCAAAAGCAAAACGGCTTTCTCGAATGCAATCCACAATGGAAAGCATCTCCTGTTCTTTGGATTGTACGAGCCGCATTGCAACGTATTTACAGTTTCCTGTCGCAGAAAAATATAATATCATCTGTTGCCCACCCCACAAATTAAAATGAGTATATTTTAAAGGAAGTTATTTTGCATCAAGATTAAGAATGCGGAGCATTACACTCCGCATTCACACTTTATTCATCAGACCTACCGACTTCATTCGGACGGTGGTTTTTCAAATGTTTCCACCGGAAAACGCAAAATCTGCGTTTCGGGTCTCCTTATTCTTCGTCCTCTTCTTTATCCGCGAGGGGAAGGACCGTTTTGAAAGTCGTGCCGTGACCGGGTTCGCTTTCGATAAGGATAGTTCCCTTGTGCAGTTTCGCTATCTGCCATGCGATAGCAAGTCCGAGGCCCGTTCCCGTTTCGCTGCCGCCGCGCGCTTTGTCGACCTTATAGAATCTTTCGAAAATATACGGCTGATCTTCTTTCGGGATACCGCAGCCGGTATCCTTTACGCAAAGATACGCTTTTTTGTTTTTTGCATATATCGAAACGGTTATCGTGCCTTTTTCGGGCGTGAATTTTATCGCGTTGTCGATAAAGATTATCATAAGTTGGCGGAGCCTTGCCTCGTCGCCCCAGACGGGCGGGATACTTACGGGCTCGTAGTTTATCCTTATCTTTTTGTTTGACGCGATCATCTGCATATTGTCGGTTATCGTCTTCGCGAGAGCGTCGAGGTCGACTTCTCTCGGTTCGATCTTTATTTTACCCGACTTCATACGCGAGGTGTCGAGCAGGTCTTTGACAAGGTTTGTCAGCGCCGCCGATTCGGTGTCTATCTTCTGATAGCACTGTTTTTTTGCTTCCTCGCTGTCGAGAACGTCGTCCATAAGGAGTTCGACCGCGCCTCTGATTATCGTCAGCGGAGTTCTGAACTCGTGCGAAACGTTCGAAACGAATTCGCGTCTTGTCTGTTCAAGTCTTTCTCTTTCGGTGATGTCGCTTACGACGGCGATAACTCCTTCGACCTTTTCAAGGCTCTTTATCCGGGTTATCGTGAAAGAAAGTATCTTGTTCTTTACCTCTATCGTGACGTTCTGCGCTTTGCCGTCCTCCATAACTTCGAGCATCGCGTTTCTTACGTCGTCCCGCAGGAAATAGTCTTCGTCGCAGATATTCAGGAGTGCGGCGTTGTATCTTACGAGATTCAGGTTTGTGTCGTAGACCGCGAGCCCGTCCGAAATGTTTTCGATTATGTTCGAAAGTTTCGCAGTCTCGTTCGAAATATCGGAAACGGAGTCTTTTGTGGTTCTGGCAAGGCTGTTTATACTGTCGCCTATCATATTGAGTTCGGGCTGATTTAAGTGTCCGACCCTGACGTCGTAGTTTCCGTGCGACATTTCCGCCGCCGCCGTCGAAATTTCCTTAAGCGGTTTTACAAACTGCGAAGAGAAGATAAGACCGACTGCAAACGAAAAAATCAGAGAAACGACTATCATTGCGAAGATATACAGCCACGAAGTGCGGATAAACGCGCCGTAACTGCTTTCGGTCGCGTGCAGGATCACCGCACCCGCGATCTTTCCGTCGGAATTTGCCTGTGAAAGTATCGGAACTCCGACCGAAAGGCTGTCGCTCTTCAGATAGTCCGAAAAATCGTTGCCGATACGGGAATATCCCTGAAGGACTCCTTTTACAAAGGAATCGGCGCTTCCCGAAAGGTCCGCGGTTCTTGAGGGGCTCGTCGCCGAACCCGTTATGAAAAACGTACCCGTCGAATGGCAGACCCATATATCATAGCCCGTCGCCTGCGATATATACCCTATCGTCGGGAGTTTGCGGTCGAGGGTCGCAAGCATGTTCTCATTTTTAATAAGCTGTGCAACTTGCGTCGCACAGCTTTCCATTTCTTTTTTCTCCTCTTCGCGCAGGTGGTTTCCGTAAAGCGCGGTAAAGGAAAGTCCGGATATAAGGGCTATAAGAACGGCAAGACAGGTAAAGAGCAAAGTCAGTTTGGCTGTAATGCTCTTGAACATATCTTATTTTACCTCGAATTTATAGCCGACGCCCCATACGGTCTTGATATCGAAACCGACGGTGCTGTCAAGGTTGAGTTTTGTACGTATTCTCTTGATGTGAGTATCAACGGTACGGGTATCTCCGAAATATTCGTAGCCCCAGATATTTTCGAGAAGATGGTCTCTCGTGAAAACTCTGCCGGGGTTCGTGACGAAGAGCCAGAGGATCTCAATTTCTTTTTTGGTAAGTACGATGGGTTTGCCGTTGACGGACGCTTCGTAACTGTTCATGTCGATGCAGAGACCCGCGATTTCTATTCTCTTGCTCTTCTCATCGACGACGTCGTCGGTAACTCTGCGGAGCACCGCCTTGACTCTGGTCATGACTTCTCTCGGGCTGAACGGTTTGATTACATAGTCGTCCGCGCCGTAGTCGAGACCCATTATCTTGTCCGCTTCTTCCTGCTTTGCGGTGACCATTATAATAGGAACGTTGGAGGTCTGTCTTATCTGTTTACAGACGTCGTATCCGTTCATCTTCGGCATCATTACGTCGAGCAGAATGATACACGGATTGTACTCCTTCCACATTTTGAGAGCCTGTTCGCCGTCGTAGGCACAAACATATTTGTAGCCTTCCTTCTGGGCATAGATCTTCAATATATCAACTATGTCCTTGTTGTCGTCGGCGATTAAGATTGTTTTTTCCATGTCGCTTGACCTCCTGAAATTTTTTTTCTTCCAATATGTAGGTTTTTTACATTTATATAAAAATTATAAAACGATAATAAGACAAAAATTTGTCATTTATGTTTCTTTTTTGTTAAATTCGAAGTTTTTGAAAAGTTTTTTCTTCGAATGAATATCGGAATGAGATCTTTTCGCCCCGCGAGGGTCAGCGCCTCCCTTACGAGCGGTTCGTTTTTCGGATTCGTATATTGGAGCAGGGCGCGCTGCATTGCCTTTTCCTTTGCCGTTTTCGGAACGTAGACGGGTTCCATCGTCATCGGGTCGAGTTCGGTATAGAACATCGCGGTCGAAAGCGTTCCGGGGGTCGGGTAGAAGTCCTGAACCTGTTCGGGGTGGTAGTTTATCTTCCGCAGATAAAGAGCGAGGGCTATCGCGTCTTCAAGCGTCGAACCGGGGTGCGAAGACATCAGGTAAGGCACGAGATACTGCTTCATATCGAGTTGTTTGTTTATTTTATAGAACTTGTCGTAAAATTTTTCGTAAACGCGGAAAGGCGGTTTGCCCATATATTTGAGAACGCGATCGGAGCAATGTTCGGGGGCGACCTTTAACTGTCCGCTTATGTGGTATTTCACGAGGTCGTTGAAGAATTCGTCGTTTTTGTCGAGGATAAGATAGTCGAAGCGGATACCCGAACGGACGAAAACTTTTTTGACTTTCGGCAGGTTTCGGAGCGTCCGCAGAAGGTCGGAATATTCGCGGTGATCGACTTTGAGGGCGGGGCAGGGCGTCGGAGCGAGGCATTTGCGGTTTTTGCACATCGACTTTTTGCCGCAGGACGACTGTCTGAAATTCGCGGTAGGACCGCCGACGTCGTGGATATATCCCTTGAAATCGGGGCTTTCGGTTATCTTTTTCGCCTCTTTTACGACCGATTCCTTGCTTCGGGAGGTGACGTACCGACCCTGATGAAAGGTTATCGCGCAGAAGTTACAGCCGCCGAAACAGCCGCGGTTATGGGCAATCGACTGCCCGACTTCGAGAATTGCGGGAACGCCGCCGTCCTTTTCGTACATCGGGTGATAGCGGCGGGTAAAAGGCAGGTCGTAAACTTCGTCGAGTTCTCTTCTGTCGAGAGGTTCGGCGGGCGGGTTCTGCTTTAAGTATTTCAAGGAATGTTTCTGATAAAGCGGTTTTGAGGTGTAAGGGTCCTGAGCGTTAAACTGAATTCTCGTCGCGTCCGCATAAGCGCGCTTGTCCTTTTTGACTTTTTCAAAGGACGGACATTCCTCGCCGTCTTCGGGTTTTTCCGAAACGATAACGCAGGTTCCCGCAATATCGGTCATTGTCGAAACGTCTTCGCCCGCGGCAAGACGGGTGACGATCTCTGCGGTCTGATGTTCGCCCATTCCGTAGGAAAGGATATCCGCGCCGCTGTCGAAAAGGATAGAGCGCCTGACTTCGTTCTGCCAGTAGTCATAGTGGGCAAAACGCCGCAGGGACGCCTCAAGACCTCCGATAACTATGGGGATTTTCCCGTAAGCCTCCCTTATTCTGTTGCAGTAGACGATGACCGCCCTGTCGGGACGTTTTCCGTTTTTCCCGCCCGGAGAATAACTGTCCTCGGAACGGCGGTTTTTCGCGACGGTGTAGTTATTGACCATCGAGTCGATATTCCCCGACGAGACCATAAAGCCGTAACGCGGGCGGCCGAGCCTGCAAAAATCCTCGGTCGTGTGCCAGTCGGGCTGGGGGATAATCCCTATCGTATAGCCGAGACTTTCGATAAGGCGGCAGATTATCGCCGCGCCGAAAGACGGGTGATCGACATAAGCGTCGCCCGTGACATAAACGAAGTCGAGTTCGTCTATCCCTCTCGCCGCCATATCCTCTTTTGAGACGGGAAGAAAGGAAAAGTCCCGAACGCAGTCGTTTTCTGCGCTCGGGGTCATATTTGTGTCAGAGTTGTTTTTCATATTATTCTCCGCGGTTTATCATTTCGAGATACTGGTCTTTTGTCATAAGGACTTCTCTCGGCTTGCTTCCCTGATAGGGGCCGATAATTCCTCTTTCGTAAAGTTCGTCCATAATTCTTGCCGCGCGGGCATATCCGAGACTTAAACGTCTCTGCAAAACCGAGGTCGAGGCTCTGCCTTCGTTGACGACGACTTCTATTGCGCGGCGGATAACCGCTTCGTCGCCCGATTCTTCGAGCGCCTCGTCCTGCATTGCGCTGCGTTTTACCTTGTTGTCCATATTTGCGGCGTTTTCGTCTATCTGTTTTACGACCGATTCGTCGTAGGTCGCGCCCTCGGAATGTTCCTTTATAAACGCGATTACTTTTTCGACTTCCTTATCCGAAACGAAACAGCCCTGAACGCGGAGCGCCTTCTGACTGCCTATCGGCATATAGAGCATATCGCCCTTTCCGACAAGTTTTTCCGCGCCGCTCTCGTCGAGAATGATACGGCTGTTTATCGACGAAGAAACGGAAAACGCTATTCTTGACGGGACGTTTGCCTTTATCGTTCCCGTGATAACGTCCGCCGACGGTCTCTGCGTCGCGATAACGAGGTGCATTCCTGCGGCTCGTGCCATCTGCGCAAGGCGGCAGACCGCGTCTTCGACTTCGTGCGGGGCTGTCATCATAAGGTCCGCCATTTCGTCGATGACTATTACTATCTGCGGCAGTTTTTTATCCTGTTCTTCTTCCGTAAGGCTTTCGTTATAGCCCCTGAAATCTCTTACGCCTTTTTCAGTGAAAAGATTGTAGCGTTTGAGCATTTCGCCTACCGCCCAGCCGAGCGCGCCCGCGGCTTTCTTTGCCTCGGTAACGACCGGAATAAGCAGGTGCGGAAGACCGTTATATACGTTGAGTTCGACGACTTTCGGGTCGACGAGAATGAGTTTTACTTCGTCGGGACGCGCGTGGAAAAGAATGGACATCAGCATTGAGTTCACGCAGACCGATTTACCCGAACCCGTAGCGCCCGCGATCATAAGGTGGGGCATTTTCGCGAGGTCGATAACGATATTTTCGCCCGAAATGTTTTTGCCGAGGGCGACGGAAAGTTTGCTCTTGCTCTCTCTGAATTCGTCGCTGTCGATAAGTTCGCGGAGTTGGACCGTCGCGGTGTCTTTATTCGGGACTTCAATTCCTATCGCGCTTTTTCCGGGGATAGGCGCCTCTATTCTTACGGCGGTTGCCGCAAGTTGCAGGGCGATATCGTCGGCAAGATTGGTTATCTTGCTTACTCTGACGCCTGTCGACGGCTGAAGTTCGTAACGCGTGACAGACGGTCCTCTCGAAACGTTTATTACCCTTGCCTCAATGTTGAAACTGCGGAGGGTGTCGATAAGTTTTTCGGCGTTCTGTTTTAATTCTTCAAGGCCCGAAAGGGTCTCGTTCTGCGGAATATAATTGAGAAGGTCGACGGGCGGGAAAATATATTCGCCCTCCGTCGGCGTTTCAAGGTTTCTGTCGATATCTTCGGCGACCTCTTTTGCGATCTCGGGGTCGAATTTTTCTCTTTCGGGCTTTTTCTCTTCGATAACGGGTTCTTCGACGGGGATTTCGGCGGTTTTGTTTCCGTTTGAATACTGGGCGGCGATATCGTCGAAATATTCTTCGAGTTTTTTGCCCGATTCCGCCTCTTTTGCCGCTCCGACAAAGGTGAAACGGTCTCTTCTTTCTTTGGCTGCTTTTTCGTCGAGTTCGGGAATTTCCGCCTTTTCTTTTTTAGCGGCGGCTTTCGCCTCTTTCGCCTTTTCTTTTTCTTCTTTTTTCAGGCGGTGCTTTTCAATTCGCTCTTCGGTCGTCGGCTCTTCTTCATCGCGGTGTCCGTCCGACTTCATTGCGGCAAACATCGCCTTGATGTCGATACCCGTCGCGACGATAAACGTAACAAGCATTATCGCAAAAAGGATTATCCCCGCTCCGACCTTTCCGAACGCTGCCGAAAGCGGAACTGAAATATATCCGCCGAGAACTCCGCCCGACGAAAGGGAAGCGCTTCCCGTTTCAAAAAGGGAGGAGGTAAGACTGCTTAAATATTCGGGGAAAGGCGTTTCGTTCATCTGGGGCGCGGTGAAGAGGAAAATATTGAAAAACGAGGAAAAAACAAGAATGAAGACCGAACCGAAAACTCCGCGCGAGGTGAGTTTTTTGTTGGTCGCGATAAGCATTATGCCGATATAGACAAAAAATACGGGCAGCAGAAAAGCCCCCGGACCGAGAAGCCCGAAGAACACTTTTCTCAAAAATCCTCCGACAACGCCGATAAGGTCGGTGGTGAGGCTGAAAATTACGAGGACCGCCGCAAGCAGAAGAAGAACGCCGTAAACGTCGTCCTTGACCCTGCTTTGTTTTTTGTTTTTAACGTCGGTCTTTTTTGCCGTTGACGGCGACGCCTTTTTCTTTTTTGTCTGTGCCATTTTGCTTTCCTTTCGGGTTACATTCCTACGACTGCGAGAGCCGTTACTATTGCGCCGACGATAAGGCAGTATACCGAGAATATAACGAATTTCTTCGATTTAAGAATATACTGAAGAAGTTTTATCGACAAAAATCCTACGACTGCTGCGACGACAAATCCGACGAGATACTGCGGCAAAAGCGCGGTGTTTAATTCTCCCGCCTTTACGGTGTCGAGAATGTCGAGAAGGACCGCCGCGAGAATGGTGGGTATCGAAAGAATAAAGGAATATCCCGCGGCTTCGCTGCGGCGTACGCCCATTCCGACCCCCGCGGTTATCGTCGAGCCGGAACGCGAAATTCCCGGAATAACGGCAATCGCCTGAGCGATACCGATAACGAGCGCGTCTCTTTTTCTCATATTTCCCGCGGTCTTTTTGCCTTCTTTGAAACGGTCGCAGAAAAAGAGTACGACGCTGTTTATTATAAGGGCAATGCCGACGGCAAGGAGCGAATTATAGAAAAAGTCGGTTATCGCGTCCTTAAAGGGGAATATTACGAAAAGCGGCAGGATCGAAATGATAAGAAAGCCTATCATTTTCTGCATAGGGGTCGTATCTTTGAAATGAAATTTCCCCGTGAAAATCTGACCTATCGTCTTGAAAAGACAGACTATGAGTTCCCATATCGTTTTGCGGAATACTATAAATACCGCTATAAGAGTTCCGAGGTGCAGGAGCATATCGAAAAATACGTCGGCGCTCTGTGTTTCTCCCCAGTTGAAGAGTTTTTCGGTGATGACGAGATGTCCCGACGAGGATATCGGCAGAAATTCCGCGATTCCCTGAATGATTCCCATTACTATTGCTTCGATAAACGACATAAAGGCTTCCTTTCTTTGTCATTGTGGGTTTTGCATAAATTTCAAAGTCGCAAAACGCCCTCTTTTGGGTAAAATGACGGTTGAAATAAAATGAATTTATATTGTATAATAAATATAGCGGAGAATTTTGTCGAAATATCCGCGGACAATTCATTACATACATTATTATTAAAGCATATATTTGTAAAAAAGTCAATAGAAAGGCTTGGCTCGGAGGGCGTTTTATGGACAATATCGTAAAGATCCGCATTTTGGGAACGGAGTTTAAGGTCTACACCGAAGAGGGCGAAGAACACGCGAAAAGAATAGCGGCGGCGGTAGACGCGAAAACAAGGGAGATCATGGGAGAAGACCAGTACGCTCCCCCGACGAAAGTCGCGCTTATCGCGGCGATGGATTTCTGCGAATCGGAGATAAAATATCACCGCATTGCGACCAAACTCAAAAAACGTCTCGAAAAAGCGACCGAAGAACTCGATAAACTTTCGAAAGGCGCGGGCGACGGGGACTATATCGAAGAGATAACCTCCCTTGAAGAAAAACTTGCCGCGGCTGAAAAAACGGCGAAAGCAAAAGACGACGAGATAGCGCTCTTGAAAGAAGATCTGGCGTCCCTTGAAGAATATCGCCGCGACCTTGCCGCAAAGGAAAAAGAACTTGAGACCGCTCTGAAAATAAACGGCGAACTCGAAGACGCCCTTAAAAAAGCGGAAACGAAGATAGCGGAACTTTCTGCGGATATCGAAGACGACGATTTCGATTTCGACGAAGACTTCGACGAAAAAAACGAAGAAAACGAAGACGATTCGGACATAATAATTCCGGGATACCTCGACGAACCCGAATATCAGGGCGGGGACGAAGACAGTCAGATCGAAAATCCGTTCGGTCTTGATTTCGGAAACTGACGAAAGGTTCAAAAATGGAAATTCTCTCTCCTGCAGGTTCGCCTGCCGCGTTGCGGGCGGCGGTCTTTGCGGGCGCCGACGCTGTATATTTCGGCGCCGAAACTTTCAATGCGCGCGAAAACGCCTCGAATTTCTCCGAAAGCGAGATAAGCGAGGCTGTTTTGTTTTGCAGGGAACGGGGAGTCGCGTGCCATGCGGTCCTCAATATCCTTATTAAAGACAAAGAATTTGCGGACGTTGAAAAGGTCGTCGGAATGTTTGTTCGGGCGGGCGTCGACGCATTTATCGTTCAGGACCTCGCCCTTGCCGATTACCTTATAAAAAACACAAATATTCCCGTTCACGCAAGCACTCAACTTACCGTCCACAGTCTTGACGGAGCGACCGCGCTTTTCGAACGCGGGTTTAAGCGGATAGTCCTTTCGAGGGAACTTTCAAAAGACGATATTTCCTATATCGTCCGCAATCTTCCCGACGGCGCCGAAACGGAGGTCTTCGTTCACGGGGCTTTATGTATGTGTTACAGCGGACAGTGCTATATGAGCAGTGTTATCGGCAGAAGAAGCGGCAACCGAGGTCTTTGCGCCCAGCCGTGCAGACTGCCTTACAGGGACGGTTTTACCCTGAGCCTCAAGGACCTTTCTCTTCTTAAATATGTAAAAGAACTTGAAAATATCGGCGTTACCTCCCTTAAAATAGAGGGCAGAATGAAAAGCCCCGAATATGTTTATGCCGTCACCGAAGAATATGCCTCCGCGAAGTCGGGAATTCCTTTTTTGAAAGAAAACGAAGAGAAACTCGCGTCTGTTTTCAGTCGGAACGGCTTTACGCAGGGGTATTACGAAAACCGCATCGGCAAAGAGATGTTCGGAACAAAATCGGAGCGTTCCGAAAAGATAACCTTTGAAGAAAAGGAAACAAAACGGTTCGGGGTCGATATCTCGGTCGCGGAAAGCGGCGGGAATGTCCGCGTTACGTTTCTGTCGTCCGACGGGTTTGCCGCCGAAACCGAAATTGCCGCAAGTCCCGCCGAAAACGCCCCGACGACAAAAGAACAACTTGAAAGATCGCTTTCGAAATTCGGAAACACCTTTTATTATATGAAGAGTTTTTCGGGGGAAATTCCCGACGGAATTTTTATCCCCGTGTCCGAAATGAACGGGGCAAGGCGGCGGCTTTGCGAAAGTCTCGGAAAACAGCGCGCGTTTCGCAACGGATACTTAAAAGACGTTCCGTTACTGTCCGAAAAAAGCGCGTATCACTCCGAAAAAACAAGGCTCCGCGGCTATTTTCTTTATCCCGAAAATTTGCCCGAAAACGCAGACCTTCTCGAAAAAATATGGTTGCCGCTCATGAAATTTTCCGAAAAGGCGACCGAAAACGCCGTTCGGAAATACGGAAACAAAGTCGGCTTTTTCCTGCCGAGAATTTTCCACGACAGCGAAAAAAGCAAGGTGCTTCCTATTATAAGGGAAGCCCTCGACTGCGGAATTTCGGATTTCCTCGTCGGCAACGTCGGGCAGATTCGTCTTCTTAAGGACCTTTCGCTTTCGGCTGAAAAGGAAATTCATATCCACGGCGATTTCGGACTCAATGTCTTCAATTCGGTGACGAACCGCTTGCTTCTTTCTTGGGGGCTTTCGTCGACCGTCGCGTCTTTCGAACTTCCGTTCGCCGCGATAAAGGACTTTTCGGGGGAAAACACCGGAATTATCGCCTACGGCAGACTGCCTTTCATGATAATGCGGAACTGCGTCAAAAAACAGTGCAAAAAGCCCGAAATGCTCGTCGACCGCCGCGGCAAAAAAATGCTTCTTACCTGCGATCTTTCCTGTCGGAATTCCCTGTGGAACGCCGATATCCTGTGGACTGCGGATAAGGACACCTCCTTTGCGGGCTTTTCGGAACTTCTGTTTACCGACGAGGACAAAAAGACTGCGGAAGAAGTAATAAACGCCTATATAAACAAAAAACCGCCCGTCGGCGAAATAACGCGGGGGCTTTACTGAATAAAAAGAAATTTTCCGTAAATACTGCAAAAGAGGTGGTATTTACGGAATTTTTTACTATATTTCTTACGTCCATTGTTTCGGCGGCGGTGCTTTTCATATTGACGAAAATAATGGGAAACAAGCAGATATCTCAACTTAATCTTTTCGATTATATCGTCGGGATAACGATAGGTTCGATCGCGGCGGAGACCGCCATAAACCTCGACGAGGATTTCTTATACAGCCTCGAAGCGATGATAATTTACGGCGCGCTCGCCCTGCTTATAACGGTCCTTTCGGCAAAGAAACCGACCGCACGGAAAATTCTCGTAGGATACCCCGTAATTCTTTTCGACAACGGCGTTTTCTACCGCGAAAATATGAAACGGGCAAAGGTCGATATCTGCGATTTTCTGACTCTTGCCAGAAGTCAGGGGTATTTCGATTTGAAAGATATAAAGACCGCGGTCATCGAATATAACGGCACCGTCAGTTTCCTGCCGACCGCGAAATACGCGCCGCCGTCGGCGGAGGATCTGGGGCTTGAACCGTCGCAGCAGGAACTTGTCGCGAACGTTATCTTCGACGGCGAAATAATGAAAGACGCCCTGAAAGCCGTCGGAAAAGACGAAAAATGGCTTGCGAAAAATATTTCCGCCCAAGGCTATAAAAAAGCCGACGAAATATTTCTCGGTACCTGCGACAGGGACGGCAACCTCGCTTTGTACCCGCTTTCAAAGGAAAAACGCACCGTGAGAATTCTGGAATAGCCTGCGCCGAAACAAGTTGAACGGCTTGTTTTGACGATGGTCGACCGCTTTGACAAAGATCCGTGTGCTTTAATAAGCGGAACGACCTGTTTTGAGTAAACGGAAACCCCGTTTTGAAACAATTTGCAATTTCTCCCTCTCCTCCGACGCGAGGAGAGGGTTTCGCCTTTCAGGGACGGTTTTTTTGCCGTTATCGGCAAAAACCTGAGAAAATCTTACATTTCAAAATTGACTTTTTGCCGATAATATGATATACTTATAAAGACAGGAGGCGGCGAAATGAAATATTTATCTGTAAAAGAAACAGCGACGCTTTGGAAAATATCCGAACGAAGCGTGAGAAATTACTGTGCCGAAGGGCGTGTCGACGGGGCTTTTCTGACCGGAAAAACATGGAATATTCCCGAAAATGCGGAGAAACCCGAAAGGAGTAATAAAAGCAAAACCGCATCGCGGACGCTGCTTGATGTTCTGAAAGAAGAGAAACGCAGCAGAGTTTCGGGCGGGATTTATCATAAAATACAGATCGAACTGACCTATAATTCAAACCATATCGAGGGCAGCCGCCTTACCCACGACCAAACCCGTTATATTTTTGAGACAAATACCGTCGGGGTCTCGGCAGAAGGGGCTCGGGTAGATGATATTATAGAAACCACAAATCATTTTTCCTGCATTGACGAGATTATCGAAACCGCAGCGGCAAAGTTGAGCGAAAATTATATAAAAAGGCTCCATTCTGTCCTGAAAGCGGGAACAAGCGACGCAAAAATGTATTGGTTTGCCGTAGGAAACTATAAAAAAATGCCGAACGAAGTCGGCGGAAAAGAAACGACTCTGCCCGAAAACGTATCGGCGGAAATTAAAAAACTTCTTTCCGATTATAACGGCAGGGAAAATATAACTCTTGATGATATTATCGGATTTCATGTGCGGTTTGAAAAGATTCACCCGTTTCAGGACGGTAACGGGCGTATCGGTAGACTCATTATGTTCAAAGAGTGCCTGAAAAATAATATAGTTCCGTTTATTATCGAAGACGATATTAAAATGTATTATTACCGAGGTCTGAACGAATGGGGAACCGAAAAAGGCTATCTTACGGACACTTGCCTTGCAGCACAGGATAAATTTCGTAAGTATCTGGATTATTTCAGGATATCGTATAATATTACGGATTAAATCTGACTCGTTTGAAGATTTATTTAGTTGACTTTCCCTATACAGTAAAGTATAATGACAGCGGAAAATTATGACGAAAAGAGAGAAACAAATGCCATTAAAAATTGTAAGGAACGACATAACGAAAATGACGGCAGACGCCATTGTCAATGCCGCAAATCCGTCTTTGCTCGGCGGCGGAGGCGTCGACGGCTGTATTCACCGCGCTGCGGGGGAAGGGCTTCTTGAAGAATGTAAGACCCTCGGCGGGTGTGAGACGGGGGACGCGAAAATCACAGGCGCATATAACCTGCCGTGCAAATATGTCATTCATACCGTAGGTCCCGTCTGGTACGGCGGCGGAAAAAACGAAAAAGCGCTGCTTGAATCCTGCTATAAAAAATCTTTGCAGATTGCAAAGGAATACAACTGCGAAACCGTTGCCTTTCCGCTTATTTCGTCGGGAATTTACGGATATCCCAAGGATAAGGCTCTGGCGGTGGCGACCTCCGTTATAAGCGACTTTCTGCGGGAAAACGATACGCCGCTGCGTCTGACCCGCCCGCGCTTTGACTGGCGGGCATTCGGCAAAGCCTG